>NZ_JAELTR010000049.1:0-30901 GCF_016428945.1 Chromobacterium sp. ASV23 | reverse complement strand
CCCCCCCCCCCCCCCCCCCCCCCCCCCCCCCCCCCCCCCCCCCCCCCCCCCCCCCCCCCCCCCCCCCCCCCCCCCCCCCCCCCCCCCCCCCCCCCCCCCCCTATTTTGAGTCTCGTGGGCTCGGAGATGTGTATAAGAGACAGATTTTAGGGATAGCATCACTCACATTATTGATTTTACTACAACCATTTCTAACTCTATTAACCATGGGATGGCTAACATGTACAGTTATGCTCATCATTGCTCTTTGGGAAGGGCATATGCATCGTCACAGAACTAATGTTCAATTACATGAGAATCATATTTGAAAATATTAACCCGGCAGTAATAATCCGTACGGATGGTATACTTCCGGCATGGAAAAAATCGATGTGCGCAAGCTTGAACCGGCCGCCCGTGAGCAACTGAGGCGTACCGCTATCCGGATGTACAAGCGTGGCCGGTCTCAAGCCAGTATTGCCGAAGAACTAGGGCTGCGCCGCCCCACCATTTCCGCCTGGGTGGTGCGTGAGGCAGCACTAGGTTCGCAGGGATTCAAAGAACAGAAGCGCGGTCGCACCGAAGGCACCGGCCGCCGGCTGACCGAGGCGCAAGAAACCCGAATCAAACAGGACATCGTGGATCGCACGCCAGATCAGATGAAGCTGAGATTTGCCCTGTGGAGCGCTCAGGCGGTCAAGGCTGTAATCAAGCAGATGTTTCTGATCGATCTGCCGATTCGTACTGTCCGTCTGTACTTGGCCCGCTGGGGCTTTACGCCGCAGCGCCCGCTCAAACGCGCTTATGAGCAGCGACCGGCAGCAGTCGAGAAATGGCTCAAGGAGGAATACCCGGCCATCGTCGCACGTGCCAAAGCGGAAATAGCTGAAATCAGCTGGGGCGACGAATCGGCGGTGTCGAGTGTTGAGCATTTTCCGCGCGGCTACGCCCCAAAAGGCCAAACCCCAGTTCTGGCGCTATCCCAGTCGAAAAGAGCGCGCATTAACTTGATTTCGGCCATCACCAACCAAGGCAAGATGCGCTTCATGCTGTACCGGGAGACTTTGACGGCGCAGGTGCTGATCAAGTTTCTGATGCGGCTGATCCGTGATGCTGGCGGCAAGAAGGTGTTCTTGATCCTCGACAACTTGCGGGTGCATCACAGCAAGCTGGTGCGAGCATGGTTGGAAGAAGAAGAGAACAAGAAGGCGATTGAGTTGTTTTTCCTGCCCAGCTACTCGCCAGAACTGAATCCGGACGAATACTTGAACGGCGACCTGAAGGCCAGAATGAGCGCAGGTGAGCCGGTCCGATCAGACGGTCAACTTCAAGGGAAAGTGTTGTCCCATTTACGCTCATTGCAGAAGCAGCCTGCCAGAATCCGGTCGTACTTCCGGCATGAAAAAATTCGCTACGCGGCATGAGCCTCCTGTACGGTATTTGAATGCCGGATTAATAGCGTTTTTGTGATCAGAAGCATAAGCTTCCTGATGGGCTATATTGCGCAAATCTGTCTGCGTCGCAGCTTGATAAGATAGTCGAATGACCCAGCCCGCTCCGAAACGCTACCGCACGATCAACTGAAGACCCCACATGATCCAGCGCGGTTCCCTGTCCATCAGGCTCGACACAAACTTGATTCCACGGGGCACGCGCTGGCGAACGCAGACCTATAGTTATGTCGGTGCCCGCAGATGCTCCGGGTCAAGATTCCCAACCAGAAAAGCTCAGGCGCACTGCATCTGCTGGTGGATAGCACAGGTATCAAGGTGCTGGGCGAAGGTGGGTGGGCTGCGTGTGAATTTTTAGATTCGTACAGTGATAACCAAGAAGCAGGGCGCGGAATATCGCCTGCAATGGCGCAAGGTGCATCTGGGCATTGATGATGCATTGCTTCAAACTTCTGGGTGAAAGGGTGACAGCCCGGCGCTTCGATAGTCGAGTAGCAGAGCTGCAAGTGCATGCTGCCATCTTGAACCGCTTCAGCATGCTGGGCCGCCCGTACACGGTGGTCATGGCATAAATCTGTTTGGGGAAGGGCGAAACTCGCCCTACCTAGGATTTATGCGGCTGTGCCTCGAGGCAGCAAACGTCAACCGTTCCCAAGCCTAGACCTTTCGTCTTGATGGTTATGGTGTGGCGCGCTCTCACCTGCTGATCAGGTGAAGAGTACCGCATCCATGCCATCATCAACTTCAATCACGACCATTTGCTGCTGATTTCGACTTTAATGTTTTGTTTGCGACTATATTGATCTGTTTGCGACTTTATTAGCCATGAACAAAAACACAACACAATCATCGCACGCGACATCGCGCGCTTGAAACTAGACGACTGGTCTAGTAGTATCCAGCACATGTCACGAGCCAACCACACCGCAGACACCCGCGAGCACCTGCTTGCCACTGGAGAAGCCATCATCCAGGGCAAGGGTTTCGCCGCCGTCGGACTGGCGGAAATCCTGTCCTGCGCCGGCGTGCCCAAGGGTTCGTTCTACCATTACTTTCCGTCCAAGGAAGGCTATGGCGTGGAAATGCTGCGCCGCTATTTCCTGAACTACGACGAAAGACTGGTTCTGTTGCTGCGGCCGGAGGCCGGCCATGCCCGCGATTGCCTGCTGACGTATTTCCAGGGCTGGGTAAACAACCACCGCTGCGCCGAACACAGCCACACCTGCCTGGCGGTGAAGCTGGCGGCGGAAGTGTCCGACCTGTCCGAACCGATGCGTGAGATGTTGGCCGAGGGCATGGGCAGAGTGATCCACCGCCTGGCCGACGCCATTCGCCGCGGCCAGCAGGAGGGCAGCTTGTGCACGTATCTGGAGCCGGATGAGCTGGCGGCCAGCCTGTACAGCCTGTGGGTGGGCAGCGCCCTGCTGTACAAGGTGCTGCGCTCGCAGGAACCCATGCTCAACGCCTACAAATTGACTGAAACCATGCTGGTGCAGCCCGATAGCGCCAGTTGCAAGCGATAGCGAACCCCGCCTCGACTGGCGGGTTTTCTTGAAACAAAAACTAGACGACTGGTCTACTCAAATGGAGTCCATCATGAACGAAACCCTGCAACTGATGCATGAACACCGCAGCGTGCGCAGCTATCAGGACAAAGCGGTCGCGCCGGAAATGCTGGATGCGATTCTGGACGCGGCGTGGAAAGGCCCGACTTCGATCAACGGCCAACAGGTCTCCCTGGTGGTGGTGCAGGATGCGGCGCGCCGCAAGCGCATTGCCGAAATCGCCGGCGGCCAGCCTTGGATCGCCCAGGCGCCGGTATTCATCGCCGTGGTGATGGACTTCCACAAGACCCGGGTCGGCGTCGAAATGGCTGGTGAACAGCAGGTGATCCACAACAGCGTCGAGGCCTTCGCCGTCGGCGGCGTGGATGCCGGCATCGCCCTGGGCAATCTGATGACCGCCGCGCACGCCGCCGGCCTGGGCGTGGTGCCGATCGGCGGCATCCGCCGCGACCCGCAGGCCATGATTGAACTGCTGGAGCTGCCGGAGCTGACCTTTCCGCTGGCCGGGCTGGTGATCGGCCACATCCAGCACGACAGCCAACAAAAGCCGCGCCTGCCGCGCCCGAGCTTCGTGCACCGGGAACGCTACCAGGCCGGCGAGCTGGCCAATCACATCGCGGCCTACGACGAAACGCTGCGCCGCCACTGGCAGGAGATAGGCCGCGCCGACGGCGAACCGTGGTCAAACAGCATCGCGCGTTTCTACCGCCAAGTTTACTATCCGCAGGTTGCGCCGGTTGCGCGCGCCCAGGGATTTGGATTCGATCAGTAAGCCCAACGCAATAGACTTCAAAAGGAAGAAAACATGCACGCCGACAAACTGTTCACCCCGCTGACCGTGGGCGCCGTTACCCTGGCCAACCGCGTGGCGATGGCCCCGCTGACCCGCCTGCGCAATATCGAACCGGGCGACGTGCCCGGCCCGCTGGCCAAGGAGTACTACCGCCAGCGCGCCAGCGCCGGCCTGATCGTGGCCGAAGGCACCCACATTTCGCCGACCGCCAAGGGTTACGCCGGCGCGCCGGGCATCTACAGCGAAGAACAAGTGCACGCCTGGGGCGAAGTCACCGCAGCCGTGCACCAGGCCGGCGGCAAGATCGCGCTGCAACTGTGGCACACCGGACGCATCTCGCACCGCTCGCTGCAGCCTAACGGCGACGCGCCTGTCGGTCCGTCCGCCATCCAGGCCGACAGCCGCACCAATATCCGCGCCGCCGACGGCAGCCTGGTGCGCGAGCAGTGCGATACCCCGCGCGCGCTGGAAACCGAGGAAATCGCCGACATTCTGGAAGACTACCGCCGCGCCACGGACAATGCCCGCCGCGCCGGTTTCGACCTGGTGGAAATCCACGGCGCCCACGGCTACCTGCTGGACCAGTTCCTGTCGCCGGCCGCCAACGTTCGCACCGACCAGTACGGCGGCAGTGTGGAAAACCGCGCGCGCTTCCTGCTGGAAGCGGTGGACGCGGTGGTGGCCGAGTGGGACGCCGACCATGTGGGCATCCGGATCTCGCCGCTGGGCATTTTCAACGGCGTCTCCAATACCGACCAGCTGGAAATGGCGCTGTATCTGGCCGAACAGCTGGCCAAGCGCAAGCTGGCCTTCCTGCACATCTCCGAACCGGACTGGGCCGGCGGCCCCAAGCTGGACGACACTTTCCGCGCCGAGCTGCGCAAGCGCTACCCCGGCGTGATCATCGGCGCCGGCGGCTACACCGCGGAGAAAGCAGAAACCCTGATCAAGCAAGGCTATATCGACGCCGCCGCCTTTGGCCGCAGCTATATTTCCAACCCGGATCTGGTGGAGCGGCTGAAACGGAACGCCCCGCTGAATCCGCCGCAAGCGGAAACCTTCTACGGCGGCGACGCGCACGGCTACACCGACTACCCGACGCTGCAACAGCAGGCGTAACGCCCGCTTCCGCCCGGCCCCTCAGGCCGGGCTTTTTTACGCCTTGGTCGGATGACAAATGGTTTTGAAACGCGCTACAGTCTGGGATCGCCGCGACGCCGCCGCGGCGGCACAATGACAGGCGCCCTGCACGCCGATGCGCGGCAAGGGCGCCGCACTCAGGAGAACATCATGAAGACCAGATTGCTCGCGTCCGCCGCCCTGATCCTGGCCGCGCAGAGCCACGCCGCAGCCGACCCATACCTGTGGCTGGAAAACATACAAGGCAAACAGGCCATGCAGTGGGTGCGCCAGCAAAACGCGCTGACCAACAAACAGACGGAAAGCTGGCAAAGCTTTCCTGGACTGAAAAAAGACATCCTGGCCATTCTGGACTCCAGCGCCCGCATCCCCGGCATCGAGAAAATCGGCGGCCGCTACTACAACTTCTGGCGCGACGGCCAGCATCCGCGCGGCATCTGGCGCAGCACCACGCTGGACGAATACCGCAAGGCCGATCCGGCCTGGGACACCGTGCTGGACCTGGATCAGTTGGCCAAGAATGAGAAGGAAAACTGGGTGTGGCAAGGCGCGGACTGCGTCAAGCCGCAGCAAGACCGCTGCCTGATCCGCCTGAGCCGCGGCGGCGGCGACGCCGCCGTGGTGCGCGAATTCGACCTGCCGGGCAAACGCTTCGTCGCGGATGGCTTTGTCGTGCCGGAAGCCAAGAGCGAGGTCAACTGGAAAGACCGCGACGCGCTGTACGTCGCCACCGATTTCGGCAAGGGCACGCTGACCGCCTCCGGCTACCCGCGCATCGTCAAGCAATGGCAGCGCGGCCAGCGCCTGGATCAAGCCGCCACGCTGTTCGAAGGCAAGGCCAGCGACATCTCGGTCAGCGCCAACCGCATCGACACCGCCGGCTACCAGTACCATCTGATCAGCCAGGGCACCAGCTTCTTCAGCAACGACCTCTACCTGCAGCGCGACGGCAAGTGGCAGAAGCTGGACAAGCCCGGCCACGTCGAAGCCAGCTTCCACGGCCCATGGCTGTTGTTGAAACCGCGCCAGAGCTGGAGCGTGGGCGGACATGATTGGCAAGCCGGCAGCCTGCTGGCCATCAAGCTGGACGATTACCTGCAAGGCAAGCGCGACTTCAGCCCCTTGTTCCAACCCAGCGCCTCCACCTCGCTGGCCGAAAGCACGGACACCCGCAACGCCGTCATCCTGACCGTGCTCGACGACGTCAAGAGCCGGCTGGTGGAATGGCAGGTCGTGGACGGCAAGTGGCAATCGCGCGCGGTGGCCGCGCCAGGCTACGGCAATATAGAAGTCAGCTCGATCGACAGCGACAGCTCGGACGACTACTTCTTCACCTTCACCGATTTCCTGACCCCGACCTCGCTGTCACTGGCCCATGCCGGCAGCGACGCGCGCGAGCCGCTGAAGCAACAGCCGGCCTTCTTCGACGCCAGCCCCTACCGCATCCAGCAGTTCTTCGCCCGGTCGAACGACGGCACCCAGGTGCCCTACTTCGTGGTGGCGCGCAAGGACTTGAAGCTGGACGGCCAGAACCCGACCCTGCTATACGGCTACGGCGGCTTTGAAGTCTCGATGACGCCGTACTATAGCGGCACCATGGGCAAGGCCTGGCTGGAGCGCGGCGGCGTCTATGTGCTGGGCAATATCCGCGGCGGCGGCGAATACGGCCCGGCCTGGCACGAGGCGGCGTTGAAGCACAACCGCCAGAAGGCCTACGACGATTTTTCGTCCATCGCCAAGGATCTGGCGCGGCGCGGCATCGCCGACGCGCGCCACCTGGGCATCAAGGGCGGCAGCAATGGCGGCCTGCTGATGGGCGTGATGCTGACCAAGTATCCGCAGCTGTTCCACGCCGTCGTTTGCCAGGTGCCGCTGCTGGACATGCGGCGCTTCAACAAGCTGTTGGCCGGCGCAAGCTGGATGGACGAATACGGCAATCCGGACAAGCCGGAAGACTGGGCGTATATCAAACGCTACTCGCCGTACCAGAACCTCCGCTCCGGCACCGCCTATCCGGCTACGCTGTTCGTCACCTCCACCCTGGACGATCGCGTCCATCCTGGCCACGCCCGCAAGATGTACGCGGCGATGAAGCAGCTAGGCGCCAACGTGCATTATTACGAACGAACCGAAGGCGGCCACGGCTCCGCCGCCAACCACGAGGAAGAGGCCGGCATCGCCGCCATGGAATACGCCTTCCTGTGGCAGCAGCTGCGCTGACAGCGCGCGGCCCCGCACAAGCGGGGCCGTTATTCCAATGCATCGCATCCCTACGCCTCCGCGATGCGATTTGAATGAGGCGACCGCTTTTCTATACTGGACGAGGGCTGTCCTTGACCCCATCCCGGGAGTTGAACCTTGTCCATCCTACCCCGCGCCGCGCGATTGCGGCTTGAATGGTCGCTCGGCGCGTGTTTCCTGCTGATCACGCTGATCGTTACCGCTGTCGTGGTCTGGCAAACCGGGCAACATCAACGCCAGCAGCTGCTGGCCGCTTATCAGGCCCGGCTGGGTTACGTCTCGCAAACCCGCAACGCCATCCTGCGCAGGCAATTCGACCAGCTGGATCGCGATGTGCGTTTTCTCAGCGCCACGCCGCCGATCGGCGGCATCATCCGCGCCAAGGCCGACAACGGCATCGACAAACAGGAAAAATCCACGCTGCAGAATTGGAACAAGCGCCTGACCTCCCTGTTCAGCGCCTACCTGGCGGCCAATCCGGAATTGACCTCTGCGCGGCTGATCGGGGCGGCCGATGGCGGGCGGGAACTGCTGCGCGTGGAGCGCGGAGCGCGCGGCGACGTCGTCGTCGTTGCGGAAGGAAAGCTGGCCCGGCGCGGCGATCGCAGTTACGTAAGCGAGGCGCTGCGCCTGCCGCCGGAACAAGTCTATTTTTCGGATCTGTCGATGGGCTCGCGCCCGCGGGAAGCGCATGGCGCGCCGCTGGTGCCGACCTTGCATGTATCGATGCCGGTCCGCGATGAGCGCGGCTCGGTCTTTGGCGTAGTGGTCATTAATTTCAACGCCAGCGAACTGCTGGCCTCGCTGAAACGCAACATCCCGACGGAAATCCAGATTTACCTGACCGATCAGAGCGGCAGCTATCTGCAGCAACCGGACCCGACCCGCGCTTTCGGCCCCGAACCCGGCCACCTCAAGCGCTGGCAGGATGATTTCCGGCCGACATCGCAAGACATGGGGCAACCAGCCACCTTGCGCACCTTCGACTCGCCGTACGGCATCGCCTACGCGCATGCGATCGACATTCCGTTCACGCCCAGAATGCCTGGACACTATTGCAAGCTGATCGCCGTGCTGCCGGACGAGCAAGTGGCCAAACTCGTCGCCAACACCCAGGCCGCCGTGCTGACCAATGCATTGAGCGTATTCCTGCTGCTGGGCCTCGTCTGCCTGCTGTATTTCCGCACCTACCGCCAGGCGGCCATCCGCCAGGCCGAACTGGCCGCGATTGTGGAAAGTTCGCAGGACGCCATCATCGGCTGCACCCCCCAGGGCCGCATCGTCAGCTGGAACGCAGGCGCGGAACGCCTGCTCGGCTGCCCGGCCGAGCGGGCGGTAGGCCAAACGCTGGACAGCATCATTCCGCAACCCGAAGGCGCTCCCGCCTCTCCCGAGCGGCTGCTGCAGGCCTGCGAAGATGACGCGCCCAACAATCTGCGCTGCGGCCTGCGGCTGCCGGATGCCCGCTGGCTGGACGTGGACATCACCATTTCGCCGATTCGCCATGGCCGCGGCCGCCCCAGCGGCGTGGCGCTGACCATACGCGACATCAGCGAACAGCAAGCCGCCGAAAAATACATCCGTGAACTGAATGCCTCGCTGGAGCAGCAAATCGAACAGCGCACCCTGCAGTTGCGCGCGTATTCGGCCATGCAAAACGCCATCCTGGCCCACTCCGGCTACGCCATCATCGCCACCGACGGCAACGGCCTGATCACGCTGTTCAATCCGGCGGCGGAGCGCATGCTGGGTTATCCGGCGCCAGACATGATAGGCCAGCGCTCCTTGGCCTACTTCCATTGCGCGGACGAATTGGCCGAACGCTCGATCCAGCTGTCGCACGAGCTGGGCGAAACCGTAGGCGCGGACTTCGAGGCCATCGTCGCGCCGGTGTGGCGGCAAGAAACCGACGAACGGCAATGGACCTATGTGCGCGCCGACGGCAGCCGCTTTCCGGTACAGCTGACGGTCTCCCGGCTGGAGAACGAGAGCGGCGACGCCGCCGGCTATCTGGTCATCGCCTCCGACATCACGCAGCGCCTGCAGGACCAGCGCAGCCTGGAGTCCGCCCGCGACCAGCTGATCAAGGCGGCGGAGGTGGCGGAACTGGGCATCTGGAGCTGGCGCATCGCCAGCGACACGCTGGAGTGGAACGACAGGATGTTCGACATTTACGATATCCCGCGCTCCTTCCGCGACTTCGGGCTTTACTACAACCACTGGCGGGGGCGGGTCCACCCGGACGATGTCGCGGATGCCGAGCTGCGGTTGCAGCAGTCGCAGGAAACCGGCATCGCCTTCAACCAGACCTTCCGCATCGTGCGCCAGGACGGAGACATCCGTTACGTGCAGGCGGCGGCGGTCGTCGAATGCGGCCCGGATGGCAAACCCAGCCTGATGCTGGGGATCAATCGCGACATCACCCCTCAGCGCGAGCAGGAAAACTGGCTGCGCGAGGCGAAAACCGCGGCGGACAGCGCCAGCCGTGCCAAGTCTGATTTCCTGGCCAATATGAGCCATGAGATCCGGACGCCGATGAACGCCGTGCTCGGCATGTTGCAACTGTTGCAGCACACCCGGCTGGACGAACAGCAAGCAGACTATGCCGACAAAGCCGCCGCCGCCGCGCGCACCCTGCTCGCCCTGCTCAACGACATTCTGGACTTCTCCCGCGTGGAAGCCGGCAAGCTCACGCTGGACCCGCATCCGCTCAGCCTGGACAAGCTGCTGCGCGACATAGGCGTCATCCTGTCCGCCAATGTCGGCGCCAAAGACGTAGAAGTGCTGTTCGACATCGCCCCCGAACTGCCCGACACCATCATCGCCGACTCGCTCCGCCTGCAGCAGATTCTGATCAATCTGGCCGGCAACGCGATCAAGTTCACCGAGCGCGGCGAAGTGGCGCTATCGGCCCAGTTGGTGGAACGGGATGCGGACCGGCTGCGCATCGCCTTCGCCGTGCGCGATACCGGCATCGGCATCACGGCGGAACAATGCCAGCGCATCTTCGAAGGTTTCTCCCAGGCGGAATCGTCCACAGCCCGACGCTATGGCGGCTCCGGACTCGGCCTCGCCATCAGCCAGCGCCTGGTCGGGCTGATGGGCGGCCAGCTGCGGGTGGATAGCGAACCCGGCCAGGGCAGCACCTTCAGCTTTGAAATCGAATGCGAAGCGGCGCCTGCCGCGGACATGCCCGCCTCCACAGGCGTCGTGCCGCTGCAAAACCTGCGCTGTCTGGTCATTGAAGACAATGACAGCGCCCGCCAGACGCAAAGCGCCATCCTGCGTTCCTTTGGCTGGCAGGTCGATGCCGCCGCCAGCGGCGAAGAGGCGCTGGCCATTCTTTCCGGACAGCCGGAAGGGCTGGATTACGACGTGGTGCTGGTGGACTGGCGCATGCCCGGCATCGATGGCTGGGAAACCTGCGAGCGTCTGCGACGCCTTCCGCCACAGGGCCAGCCGCCGGTGATCATGATGGTCACCGCCTACGGACGCGAGCTGTTCGAGCAGCGCCGCAAGCAAAGCCCCGGCGTCATCGACCACTTCCTGATCAAGCCGGTGACGGCATCCATGCTGTTCGACGCTGTCGCCGACGCGCGCGCCGGACGAGGGTTGCGCCAGGCCCTTCCCCCGCTGCCCGCCGGCCAAGCGCCGCGGCTGGCCGGCCTCAAGCTGCTGCTGGTGGAAGACAACGCCACCAACCAGCAGGTAGCGCGCGAACTGCTGAGCCAGGAAGGCGCCGCGGTGGACGTGGCGGATTGCGGGCAGGCGGCGCTGGCCGCCATAGCGTCATCGGCTCATTACGACCTGGTGCTGATGGACATCCAGATGCCGGACATGGATGGCTATGAGGCAACCCGCCGCTTGCGCGCCCAGTACCCCGCTACCGCCCTACCCATCATCGCGATGACCGCCAACGTAATGCCGGCCGACCGCGAACAAGCGCTGGCCAGCGGCATGAACGACCATGTCGGCAAGCCCTTCGACCTGGACCAATTGGTGGCGGCGATACTCCGCCACACTGCGCGCCCGCCCCAAGCCAGGGAGGCTCTCCCCGCCCCGCAGGACGCCCTCGCCCAGGCGGAACCCGCCCGCGCGGAACCGACAGCCGACAGCGGCCTGATCAACAGTCGCGCCGCCATCCTCCGCTTCGGCGGCAATGTCGAAATCTACCGCCGCACCCTGCTGAGCTTTTGCGAAGAATTAACCGGGCTGCTGGCCAGCCTGCAAGGCCAGATCCAGCAAAGCCTGCGCGAGCCGGCGATCCAAACCCTGCATACGCTGAAAGGGCTGGCCGCCACGGTCGGCGCCGACGCACTGGCCGCCCTCGCCGCCGACAAGGAGACCTGGCTGCGCGATCCGGCGCGCGGCTGGCCCGCGGACTTCTCCGCGCTGCGACAAGCGGCGGAAGAGGCGACCGCGGCGGCACAACGCCTGGCCCTGCAGCTAGTCGCGCCCCCCGCCGCTCAGCCCTCCGCAGCTGGCGATGTCGCCCTCATCTGGCAGGAGCTGGCCGATCTGCGGCTGCTGCTAAACACATCCAATCTAGAGGCCGTTCAGCGCTTTGAACAGCTGGAACAGCAATATCGCGTGGCCATGCCGCAGGAACTGGAACAACTCGGCGACGCCATCATGCAGCTGGACTTCGCCGCCGCCACGCGCCTATGCGACGACCTGCTCAGACAACAAAAGGTGGATCAGCCATGAACGATGCGCCCTTCCATGCCACCGGCCGGCGCGGCAGGATACTGGTCGTCGACGATCAGCCGACCAACATCTTGGCGGCGCATCAAATCCTGCAGCCGGAGCACGATGTTTTCATGGCCACCACCGGCGAACAAGCCATCGATTTCTGTCAGTCTACGCCGCCTGACTTGCTGCTGCTGGATGTGGAAATGCCCGGCATGAACGGCATGCAGATCTGCCAGCAGCTGAAGCAGGACCCAGCCACTTGCGACATCCCCGTCATTTTCGTGACCGCCCACCAGGGGCAGGAGCAGGAAATCGCCTGCTGGGAGGCCGGCGCCGTGGACTTCGTCACCAAACCGGTGACGCCAGTCACCTTGCGCAAGCGGGTCAATGCCCATCTGACGCTGAAATTCCAGGCCGACCAACTACGCGCGCTGGCCTTCAGCGACGGACTGACCGGCCTCGCCAACCGGCGCCGCTTCGATGAGCGGCTGGAGCAGGCCTGGCGCCATGGTCTGCGCCACAATCATCCGGTTTCGCTGATCATGGCCGACATCGATCATTTCAAGAAATACAATGATCGCTACGGCCACAGCGCCGGCGACGAATGCCTGCGCCGGGTGGCGCAGACGCTGCGCGAGCAACTGAACCGCTCTTATGATCTGGCCGCCCGCTTCGGCGGCGAGGAATTCGCTTGCCTGCTGCCGGAAACCACGCTGGCCGGCGCCACCACGCTGGCCATGCAAATGGAGGCCGCCATCCGCGAGCTGCGGATCGAACATGCCGATTCGGACGTGGCGCCCTGGGTCACGCTCAGCTTGGGGGTCGCCAGCCTGATGCCGGATGTCGACTGCCGCAGCCAGCGCTTGATCGAACAGGCGGACGGCCAGCTCTACCTCGCCAAGGGCCGCGGCCGCGGGCGCGTCTGCGCCATCTAGGCTCGGCCTAACTGGCCGGATGGCGGATGACCAGCAGGGAAATATCGTCGCAAGCCACGCCGCCCAGCATATGGGCCTTGGCCGACGACAGCACCGATTCGCCTATCGCTTGCGGCCAGCCCTGGCGCACCGCCGCCTCGACCCCGGACAGGCCGAACATCGCGCCGGCGCCGTCCTTGGCCTCGGTGATGCCATCCGAACTGACCACCAGCACCTGCGACGGACGCCATTCCAGCGTCTGCATCGAGTCGTCAAAGTCTTCGGCCGCCAGCACGCCCAGCGCGGGGTGGCTGGACTTGCAGCGCGCCGTCACCTCTCCCTGCTCGTCGAACAGCAGCACGCAAGGCACGCCGCCGTTCCAGATCCGCAGCGCGCCGCCGCCGGGTTCGATGGCGATCAGCGCCGCCGCCACGAAGCGGCCGCCCGGCAGCAGGCGGTGCAGCTTCTGATTGACCCCGCGGACGATGTCAGCCATGTCGCAGCCGGCCTCGGTCATCTCATGAAAACAGTCTATGGCCGGCAGCGCGCTGATGGCCGCGGTCAAACCGTGGCCGGTGCAATCGGCCAGCATGATATGCTCGCCGCCGGCCGGGGTAGGACAAATGATGATCAGATCGCCGTTGAAGCCGGCTGCCGGGCTGAGGTATTGCCAGATATGGCTGGGCGTGGACGTGCGCAGGCTGATCAGCCGCTCGATCAGCTCCAGCGCCAGTTGCTGCTCGAACTCGTTTTCGCGGTAATACTTTTCCAGCCGCACCGCATCCTGGTTGATCTGGTTCTGCATCTCGGCGATGCGCAGAAAGACATGGATCTTGGCGGATAGCAGGTCGAAACTGACCGGCTTGGCCAGGTAGTCGTCCCCGCCGGCCTTCAAGCCCTGCACCACGCTTTCCAGCTCATTCAGGCTGGTCAGGAAAATGATGGGCACCCAGTGCTCGCCGAACATCCGGCGCAGCTCCGTGGTTGCCTGCAAGCCATCCATCTCCGGCATGATGACATCCATCAGGATCAGGTCCGGCAGCTGATTCTGACAAAACGCCACCGCTTCCAGGCCGTTCTTGGCCGAAACGCAGCGATAGCCAAGCTCCATGATGAACTGCTCGATGAAATAGCGATTGGTCGCGCTATCCTCTACCAACAAGATTGTCGTCGACGACATCCCATCCTCGCCTGATGCAGCTGCTGCCAGTCACAAACCGAATCCATCCCGGCCCCGTCGTCATGCTGCGCCTTTGGCCTCCAGCCCATCGTACTGCTTGTTGCCCGCCTCGGCGCGTCTTGGCTCTACGAACCTGTTTACGACCTGCTGCGCGTCGCGAGGCGACACGGCGAGACGTCTTCGGAATGCTCATCTACCATTTACACCGCTTCCCCAGCCGTTTTCGCCTTGTCTCGCTCTAGCTCGCGAGAGCGTAAACAGGCTTCACGCTCCAAGTCTGTCCGCGCCCGCATTCGCGACGCCAAGAGCCGGCCGCCGCACCGCCATGCGCTCAACCAGCCCACTCCCATAATAAGACTACTGCCGACAACACTCCAAGTTGCAATGCAATATCGTGCACTGGCATCCCATGTCCAAGAAAAATCCCCGCGGACGCGGGGATCAGAAGTTATCGCGCCATCCGCTTTTGGCAAAGCCAAGCGATGCGCTCGGGCCAGTCCGGAAATCCGGGCGTGCCGCTTGCGGCTCACGGCTGGAAAGGCGTGTTTTCGGCAAAGTACTCGTGGTTGTCGGCATTGTTCAGGGCCTTGGCCGGACTGCTCTTGGCCAAATCCTGGGCGCCGCTCTGGCCGTAGACATTGTCCTGCGTCCCGGCTATCACGGTGAAATGCGACAACTCATGCACCAGCGTGCCGCCTTTGGAATCGGTGCCCTTGGTCGGCGCTCTCCAGAACGCCCCGCACAAATAGATGGTATACGGCTGCGACGGATAGACGTAGGCAAAGGTGTCGCTGTCGGTGCAACTGCAATCCAGCTTGATCGGTTTGGTATCCAGCGCGTCCTTGATCTTGACATAGTGGGACTTGGCCGTGTTCCAGTTAGCCTGGCTGTACTTGCCAAACCAGGTGACATAGCGCGGCGACGCCGATTGCGCGCCGCTCAGATACGCCGCGGTCTCATCTGCCATCGCCCCGGCGGCCACCACGCCATCCTTGGATTGCGACTGCTGGCTGACCGAGCAGTTGCCGGCGTAACTGATGCCGCTGACCGCGCTGCGGCTCTGGACCTGCCAGGCCTGTTTCGCCGAGCGCGAGCGCAGCAACAATGGGCTAATCTTGCCGGCGCTGGCGGCGCCGACCACATTGGACACGATGGCTTCGTCCTGCTGCGGCGCGGCCTGCTTGGCGCGGATGCCGGCAGGCAGGCCGCGGTTCAGCACCCGGTTGCCGCTGCTTTCGAAGCGAACGCTCAACTGGCCGCCCTTGGACAGATCGTAATAATCAGACACCCGGACTTTGGCGCTCAGCGTCGCGCCCGGCGCCAGCGTCACCGTATCGCGCAGCGACGGCACCACCCGCTTGTACTGCGGCCCAAGGTACTCCGCCGGCTTGCCGTCGACGCTGACTGCCAGGAAACGCTCCTGCACCTCCTTGCCCGGCAGGTACCAGCGGTAGAGATGCAAGGGCTGCTTGCCGGTGTTGCGATAGTTGACGGTCACATCGACGTCCTGTTCGGCGCTGACGCTGGGCTGGCCGAGGCTGACTTGCAGATCGGCGGCAAAGGCGGATGAAGCGAACAACAGCGCCGCGGCAACGATAGGTAATCTCTTGTCCATTTTATTGTTCCCTTTAGAGGATTCTTTCATCACGGAAAGTTATATAAAACGCACTCGTCATGCGCAAATCATTAATTACATGAACAAGCCATGACGACAATCAATAAAATTACCGATGTTGCGAAATGCATACAGCATATCCACTGCAGCACCCGCCTCAGCGCCAACATCGCCGGTCTATAGTGCGGTAAGATCACAGGTTGACTGCGCCGGGTGAGACCGATCCCGGCGCGCGGCCACAACCCTCGACTGTTTTTCGACGGAATCATGAATCAAGCATCTGAAAAGGCCCTGGTCGTCCTGTCCGGCGGCCAAGACTCGACCACCTGTCTGTACTGGGCGCTGCGCCGTTTCGGCGCAGGCAATGTAGAGGCCGTAACCTTCGACTACGGCCAGCGCCACAGCGTGGAGCTGGATTGCGCCCGCAAAATCGCCCAGTTGGCCGGCGTGCGCCAAACCGTGCTGCCCATCGACACCTTCGCAGCGATAGGCGGCAACGCGCTGACCGACGACGCCATCGCCCCGGAAGAAGGCGTGCGCGACGACGACGCCCTGCCCAACACCTTCGTGCCCGGCCGCAATCTGATCTTCCTGACTTTCGCCGCCGCCTTCGCTTACACCCGCGGCGCGCGCCATCTGGTAACCGGCGTCGCCCAGACCGACTACTCGGGCTACCCGGACTGCCGCGAAAACACGCTGAAGGCGCTGGAGCTATCGCTGCGACTGGGCATGGATAGCCGGGTGGAACTGCACACGCCGCTGATGTATCTGTCCAAGGCCGAAACTGTGACGCTGGCGCAACAAGTAGGGGCGATGGAAGCCCTGGCCTGGAGCCACACCTGTTACAACGGCGAGGTGCCGCCCTGCGGCCATTGCGCGTCGTGCGAGCTGCGCGCCAAAGGCTTCGCCGAAGCCGGCGTGGCCGATCCCTTGGTAGAACGCTGCCAGGCCGAAGCGGAAGGGCTCTGAGATGCACGCCTGTTATCTGCTCGCCGGCGCCGGCTTTGAAGCGGCGCGGCAGCTGCCGGCCGTTGCCGGCAAAGCCTCCCGCCCGCATGGCCACAGTTTCCGCGTTCTGATCCGGAGCGAATCGCAATGCGGCGATGCCGCGGCGCTGGAAAGCGCCGTGCATGCGGCCCTCTCGCCGCTGGACTACACCGACCTGAATGCGCTGATGGTCGACAGCAGCGATCTGGCGCTGGCGCGACACATCGCCCAGGCCCTGCCCCACCCAGCCGCCATCAAGCTGCAAGGCGCGCCGGATCGCGGCGTGACGCTGGATGGACAACACGCCTTCTGCTGGCTGAACGCTTCATTCGAGGCCGCCCATCATCTGCCGCACGTGCCGGTTGGCCATAAATGCGGCCGCCTGCATGGCCACGGCTTCGGCGTGCGGCTGGTAGCCGATGCCGCGCGCTGCGGCATACCGGAACTGGAACAGGCCTGGACACCGTTGTTCCATCGCCTGAACCACCGCTACCTGAACGATATCGCCGGCCTGGACAACCCCACCAGCGAAGTGCTGGCCCTGTGGCTGTACCAGCAGCTGAAGCCAACGATGCCGGGCCTCGCCTGGGTGGAAGTGCGCGAGACGCATACCGCTGGCAGCCAATTCGACGGCCAGCGTTTCCGCATCTGGAAAGAGCAGCGCTTCGAGAGCGCGATGCCGTTCGACGAAGCCGGCAACTACACCGGCCACAGCTATCTGGTCCGCCTGATGCTGGCCGGCGACATCGACCGCACCATGGGCTGGCTGCTGGACTTCGGCGACGTCAAGGATCGCTTCAAGCCGATCTACCGCCAACTGGATCACAATCCGCTGGACAAGCTGGCCGGCCTGCGCCGCCACGACAACGCCGCGGTGGCGGAGTGGATCCATGCCCAATTGTCTCCGCTGGTGCCGGAACTGGACCGCATCGATCTGATGGAAAGCGAGCGCGCGGGCGTCTCGCTACACTTCCATCAGGACATGCGCTGGCCGCTGCTGTAAACGGCCTGGCCGCATACTGAATCCCGCGCGGGCAAGCCGCTCGCGCCATGCCTTCGAGAAATAGCGTGACTACCTACACCGTCAAGGAAATCTTCTACACCCTTCAAGGCGAAGGCCGACAGGCCGGCCGCGCCGCGGTGTTCTGCCGTTTTGCCGGCTGCAATCTGTGGTCCGGCCGCGAGGAAGACCGCGCCAAGGCGATTTGCCAGTTCTGCGATACCGATTTCGTCGGCACCGGCCCGGACGGCGGCAAGTTCGACGGCGCCGCCGCGCTGGCTGCCCGCATCGCCTCGGAATGGCCCGAAAACGCCGGCGGCGTGCGCTATGTGGTATGCACCGGCGGCGAGCCGCTGCTGCAGCTGGACAGCGAGCTGATAGACGCCCTGCATGCGGAAGGATTTGAGATCGCCGTAGAGACCAACGGCACCGTGGCCGCGCCTCCAGGCATAGACTGGATCTGCGTCAGCCCCAAGGCCGGGGCGGAGCTTAAACAGCTCAGCGGCAACGAGTTGAAGCTGGTCTACCCGCAACCCGCGCAGTTGCCAGACACCGTGGCGCATCTGGATTTCGACACTTTCTACCTGCAACCGATGGACGGCCCGGACCTGGCCGCCAACACCCGCGCCGCCATCGCCTACTGCATGGCGCACCCCAAGTGGCGGCTGTCAGTGCAGACCCACAAGGTGGTCAGCATCCGCTAAACGAAAACAGGCCCGGCGAGGGCCTGTTCTCATTCCATCAGCGCTCAACCCGCGATCACTTCCTCAGCGTTTCCAAATACAGCCATTGCTGATATATCCACGGCAGATGCTGCCATAGTCCGGCCAGATTATTCAGTCTTTTGTTCGCCGGATTATCGCCGTATTCCGTAGCGATCCATTGCTCCGGATCTGGCACATCGCCGCCAGCTTGCTCAGGCGTAAACATCAGATAGGCAGGGAGACGCCAATAGTCCTTGCCGTTGCTATCCTTTCCTGCGGCCGGCAAGGTATAAAAACCAGGGTCTACACACTTTGTATCCTCATCGGTGCGAGGCGCGGCCTTGCATGGCCTCGCTCCCTTAACAATCGCCTGTCCTTTCAACAAAATCTGTCTCCCCGCATGCGAGAAATTCAACCCGGGCATCGCAGCCAACGTTGGTAACATCTGCGGCGGCACGCCCAAACCCTCCATTGCTTGGGGATAATTCAGCGAGGATACGCTTTCCAAGGTCAGCGGCACTTGCGGCACGGTATCCAAAGAAGACAGCACCGCAAATGCGCCCTGATTGCCGAAGTCGAGCGCATACTGATAGGCGAAATACTCATTACCCGGCTTGGGCTGGGCAAAGGCGTAACACTTCACGTCGAAGCAAGCGTTAGCAAACGGCTGGGCATTCAGCCATGCGGCCGCCAGCGTCGCCATCCCCGCCCCCAGGCTATGGCCGGTGACATAGATTCGGATGGGTTTGCCCTGGCCCGATTGCTCGATGACCGCTTTGAGCATGTCCGACAAGCGGTTGCGATGTCCGCATATTTTTTCCGCGGCGAAATCCAGCGACTCCAGCGCCAAGCGAAAACCCATGTGCACCTTGGCCCGCTCGGTGGTTCCATCATATGTCTGCTTGCAATAGGTTCTCGATGATATCGTCCATTGCTTAGCCGCTTCGCCTATCCATTTGGCTGCATGCTTTTGGTTTTCGACATCGATGGTGATCGGTGCGGCGCTGACCAGCAACGCTTCAAAATCTTCGAACACATTCGGTCGATTGACCGTCCCGCGAAAGGCAAGACA
Source organism: Chromobacterium sp. ASV23 (assembly GCF_016428945.1). Taxonomy (NCBI): domain Bacteria; kingdom Pseudomonadati; phylum Pseudomonadota; class Betaproteobacteria; order Neisseriales; family Chromobacteriaceae; genus Chromobacterium; species Chromobacterium sp. ASV23. The sequence goes on along the minus strand of NZ_JAELTR010000049.1, from coordinate 11,568 downwards.
ATAGGCATCCAACTCAGGGTGATAAGCCAGCATGGCCTGGTTATAAAACAAATCCTGACAAGAAAGACAGATGGATCGCGACCAGTCTTCGGACTTGATGCCGGCTTGCCAGCCCTGTGGCCAACGCTGAGTCAACAAGGATGGCAGCGCCTGCCCCGGATAGCGCGTTTTGTTGACCACGGAAATAATGGGCGCTTCTGTCATCTTCGCAGTAGGAAACAAACCTACCGTATTCTCTTTGCTGTCATTCTCCGCGTCAGGTCCGCGCGTGGGGTCGCTCCACAATTCTCCGCCCACGGCGGAAGCCAGGCACAAAATCTCCAAAGCCTCCTCGACTGAATACTCTTTGCTCCATTGCATGCCAGCCATCGCGCCACTCTCCTAAGTAGAAGGATATGCCCGGCTAATGCCGGTGTTTAAGAACAACATTGAACAGAGTTTCAAGCAACTGCTCATAAGAACAGCGGCATTGCAGAAAACCTCTAAATGGCTATCTGCATCGCGCCGGCTAACGTCTATAACAACAAAATCACGGCCTAGACCGCGAAAAGGCCATTCCGATCGACACGCTACGCTTGCGTCTTTTTTTTGTTTTCCGCGTAAGAATCGCAAAAGCATCTCGACTTAATGGCTGTGGGCGGCGCTTCCGGCAAGCAAGCTGTAAGCATCCGCCGCTTCCGGCGACCAATCGCCATCACCCGCATGGGTGAACTACCCAGGAGAAAACCATGAGCAGCAACAAAACCCTTATCGCTACCGCTCTTAGCGCGGTCATCGCCATCGGCGCCATGAGCAGCGGGCAGGCTCTGGCCAACGATGGAAGCAAAGACCAGTGCTTCGGCATCGCCAAGGCCGGTCAGAACGACTGTAAAAACGCCGCGCACGCCTGCGCCGGCCAAGCCAAGGTTGACAACGATCCGGCCGACTTCAAGCTGGTTCCCACCGGCACTTGCCAGCAAATGGGCGGTCAAACCAAGCCGATGTAATTTTGCTGGCTGGCAAGCCCAGCCATTTTGATTACCATACCCCGGCTTGGCGGCACCCGCCGCCAGGCACCACACCAAGGAGTCAAACATGAAGCAGAACAAAGCCCTGATCGCCTCCGCGCTCGGCGCCGTCATCGCCATGGGCGCCCTCTCCGCCGCGCCGGCCAGCGCCGCGGACAAGGAAAAATGCTATGGCATCGCCCAGGCAGGCAAGAACGACTGCGCCTCCGCCACCGGCATGCACTCCTGCGCCGGACAGGCCAAGGTGGACAAAGACCCGGGCGACTGGAAATACGTCGCCAAGGGCAGCTGCGAAAAAATGGGCGGCAGCGCAACGCCGAAGAAGTAATTCGCTCCATCCGGCCCGCCATGCGGCGGGCCGCCCTGCCCGGAACCGCAGCATGTCATACACCAACCTACCCAGCGTTTGCGGCATCGGCCTGCGCGCACCTCATTACCGCGAAGCACTGGACACCACACCGGCCCTAGGCTGGGTGGAGGTGCATAGCGAAAACTTCTTCGATGGCGGCACGCCGCTAGCCATGCTGCGCCGCGTCGCCGAAACCTGGCCCTTGTCCCTGCATGGCGTGGGCCTTGGCCTGGGCTCCGCCGCCCGGCCCGACGCCGGCCACCTGGCGTCGCTGAAGCGGCTGGTCGACGAGTTGCAGCCAGCCGCGGTATCGGAACACCTGTCGTTCAACCACTCGGCACAGCGCTACGTGAACGACCTGCTGCCGATCCCCTATACCCGCGCCGCGCTGGATACCATCGCCGGCCATGTAGCGCAGACGCAGGATGCGCTACGCCGCCCCATCCTGCTGGAAAACCTGTCGAGCTACGTCGAGTTTCCCGGCAACGAGATGAACGAAGGCGAGTTTCTGGCCGAACTGGTGCGCCTGACCGGTTGCGGCATCCTGCTCGACGTCAACAATCTCTACGTCAACCGCATCAATCTGGGCACCGACACCGAGGCCGTGCTGGCGGCGCTGCCGGTCGATGCGATAGGCGAAATCCATCTCGCCGGCTACAGCGAACGCGAGGGCCTGCTGGTGGACACCCATAGCCAGCCGGTGCATGACGGCGTCTGGCAGTTTTACCGCGAAGTGATAGCGCGCATCGGGCCACGCCCCACCTTGATCGAATGGGATCTGGATATTCCGCCGCTGGCGGTGTTGCGCGACGAGGCAGCCAAGGCGCAAGCGATACTGGAGAGCCGTCATGAACTGGCATGACTGGCAGCACGCGCTGCTGGAGGCGATTGCCGACCCGGCGCAACAGCCCGCCGCGGCGGAATGGGGACTGAACCCCGCCGGCTTGGCGGTCTACCGCAATAATTACCGCGTCGGCCTGATCGATACGCTGGCGCACAGCCATCCGGTATGCCGCGAACTGGTGGGCGAGGAATTCTTCGCCGCCCTGGCGCGCGAGTACGTCAAGGGCCAGCCGTCGGTCAGCGGAAACCTGCATGTCTATGGTTCCGGCTTCGCCGACTTCATCGCCGGCTTCGAGCATTGCCGCGAACTCCCGTACCTGGCAGACGTGGCGCGCCTGGAGTGGGCCATCCACCGCTGTTACTACGCGCAGGACGCCGCATCGCTCGATCTCTCCGCCTTGGGCGCGGTACCGCAGGAACAATGGGGCCAGTTAACCTTCATCCCCCTGCCTGACGTGGCGCTATGCCAGGCCCGCTCGCCCGCCGTCAGCATCTGGCGGGCGCACCAAGACCACGGGCCGCTGGAAGGCATGTTGCAACGTCCGCCGGAGGATGCCCTGGTCTACCGCGAGCATGGCGCCGTGCAGGTCAAAGCGCTGGCGCGATGCGACTACGCCTTCTATGCCTCGCTGTTCGATGGTCTGCCGCTGGCAGAGGCTGCGGACAATGCGCAAACGCTGGATGAAGCCTTCGATCTGCAAGCCGCCCTGCTCGGCCTGTTCCAACCGCCTCTGCTTGCCTCCTTCCACCTTCAACCGGATGCCTCCTCATGAGTAACGCGCTCAAACCCGCCTTCTGTGCCTATCGCCTGCTGATCCGCGCCGGCGACCTGCTGCAGCCGCTGGTGCTGGTGCTGCTGCGGCTGTGGATCGCCCATGTGTTCTTCAGCTCCGGCCTGACCAAGATCGCCGACTGGGACGTCACGCTGGCCTTGTTTACCGACGAATACCATGTGCCGGTGTTGCCGCCGAATGTCGCGGCCATCATGGCCACCTGCGGCGAGCTGGGCCTGTCCAGCCTGCTGGTGCTGGGCCTGGGCGGCCGTTTTGCCGCCGCTGGCTTGTTCATCCTCAATGCGGTGGCGGTGATCAGCTATCCCGGCCTGACCGATGCCACGCGACAGTTCCATTATTTCTGGGGCGCGCAAATCCTGGTGCTGCTGGCCTTCGGCCCCGGCCTGCTGTCGCTGGACGCTTTACTGAAGCGCTGGCTGCAACGGCGTTGCCCCAACTCAGGCAGCTGTTAAAGGCTGCGCCCTCCTCTCAGCGAGGCGCCTTGGACAAGGCGCCTCGCCGCAACCAAGGGGACGAATCCAGCATCGGTATGGTTGCCAGCCGGGCAAGCGGCGCAAGTCGTGGCATAATCAAACCAACCACTTTGATGCCGATCGCACCACATGAGCACACAGCAAACCCTGGCCGTCGTCGCCGCGCATGCCGACTCCCCCTTTATCGATGACCTCGCCCGCCTGGCTCAAACCAGCCGAATCGACCGCTCCCGCCACGGCGTCATCCGCCTGGACGGCGTAGCCGGCGAACAGAAGTCGGACCTACTGGGCCTGTGCCGGCAACATCGCTGCGATGCGGGCCTGGTCGAGAGCGAGCGCCGTTTTGCCGATTTCGGCCTGCTGGTGTCCGATATGGACTCCACGCTGATCAGCATCGAATGCATTGACGAAATCGCCGACCTCAAGGGCATCAAACCGCAAGTGGCGGAAATCACCGAGCGCGCGATGCGCGGAGAGTTGGATTTTTCCGCGGCCCTGCGGGAGCGGGTGGCTTTGCTGGCAGGCCTGCCGGAGGCCGCGCTGCAGGAAGTGTATGAACAGCGGCTGCGGCTGAATCCCGGCGCTCCGCAATTGTTGGCTGCCTGCCGCGAGGCTGGCATTCGGACGCTGCTGGTATCCGGCGGCTTCACGTATTTCACCGACCGGCTGAAGACGGAGCTGGGCCTGGACGAGGCGCATGCCAACCAGCTGGAAGTCATCGATGGCAAGCTGACCGGCCGCGTGCCGGGTGGCATCGTCGATGCCGAAACCAAACAGCGCCTGCTGATCGCCGCCCGCGAACGGCTGGGCCTGCGTCCGGATCAGGTTCTGGCGGTGGGCGACGGCGCCAACGACTTGCCCATGCTGCGCGAGGCCGGCGTCGGCATCGCCTATCACGCCAAGCCGCGCGTCAGCGCCGAGGCGGATCTGGCGGTCGAGTACGGCGGCCTGGATGCCATCCCGCAATTTTTCCTCTGAGTACGCGACATGCAAGCCTCCTCCCCCATCGCCCTGCCGCAACTGGACACCGTCAGCTTCGATGCCGAGCTGCCTCTGGCGGCCAAGGTCTTGGACAGGGAATATCCGCCGCGCATGCAACGGGAAACCAGGCTATCCCTGCGCGTGCTGGCGGCGCCGACGGAAACCCCAGACGACACCAACCCCGTGATGCTGCGGCTGGAGGCCAAGCTGGACTTGGCGCTGGAAGTTTCCCTGCTGGAACGGCATCCGGATCGTCCAAACAATACGCCTTGCCGGCTCGGCTTGAACAGCATAGCCTGGCGCGACCAGCAGAATTGGCAGCCTGGGCAGCGCCTGCTGCTGTGCCTGCATCCCAATCCGGACTCCGCGCTCAGCCTATGCCTATGCGGCGTCATCGCCAGCAATCAGCCCGGAGGCGAACGCGATTATCTGCTGACGGCTGACATCCACGAATCGTTCGATACCGACACGCATCTACTTTGGGAAAAGTGGGTATTCCGCCGCCATCGGCGGGCGATACAAGAGCGCTGAGCGAACTCAACCGCCGGTCATCGACATGAAGCGGACCAGTTTTTGCGGCTGCTCGCGGAATTCATGCCGCTCCGGCTTCAGCTCTATCGCCTGACGGATCGCGGCCTCCAGGCCCGCATCGTCGATGCCGCCGCGCAGCAAGGGCCGCAGCTCCATTTTCTCCTCCTGCCCCAGGCACATATACAGCGTGCCATCCACCGATAGCCGCACCCGGTTGCACGTCGCGCAGAAGTGTTGCGAGATGGGCGTGATCACGCCCAGGGAGAAACTGCCGTCGCGGCGGCCCCAGTAACGGGCGGGCCCGCCGCCCAGCGTCTTTGCCTGCTCCACCAGATCGTAGCTGGCGCACAGGCGCTTCAGCACCGGCTGCAAATCGAGATACTGCGTGGCGCGGCCGGTATCGCCCATCGGCATCGCCTCGATCAGCCGCAGGATCAGCCCATGCTCGATGCAAAACGCCACCATGGCGTCGATGTCCTGCTCATTGACACCGCGCATCGCCACCATATTGATCTTGATCGGCGAGAAACCGGCCGCCTTGGCCGCCATCAGGCCTTCCATCACCCGCGGCAGGTTGTCGCTGCCGGTAATCTGCTCCACGCAATCGCGGCGCAGCGAGTCCAGGCTCAGATTCAGGCGGCGCACCCCGGCGGCGTACAGCGCCTCGGCATGGCGCGGCAACTGGGTGCCGTTGGTGCTCAGCGACAAATCCTCCAGGCCGGGCAGCGCAGCCAGCCGGGCAGCCAGTAGAGGCAGATCGCGCCGCAGAAGCGGCTCGCCGCCGGTCAAGCGCAGGCGGCGGGTGCCCAGCCGGGCGAACACGGCCACTACCCGCTCGATCTCGTCGAAAGTCAGCCAATGCGCCGGCTCCTCAAAATGCTTGAAGCCCTTGGGCAGGCAATAACTGCAACGCAGATCGCAACGATCAGTCACCGATAGCCGCAGATACTCGATGGCTCGGCCGAAACGGTCAATCAACATGCTCTCTCCAAGCCTTGCTCCACACTGTGTGTCATTTAGTCGTCGCCGGAACCCATTTCTGACGCCCGCCATGGTGCCTCATCGGCATCGAGGCGCGGCAAGAGCGCAAGCGCATTTTCATTGTACTGCACACTACGCCTCGCCACAGGCTTGCAATGGAGAGTCAGCCTCATCCAAATCTGCGCCGCCATCATGACAAGCGGCCAACAGCGGCGCGCCTTCACCGCCATATTGCCTGCTGACCGTCTCCATCAAGCTAAAAAGCCAATTGGAAGCGCTAGCTATTTATCTTAATAATCAAAATCTTAAATTAATCTCAATGACATACACGATACACACAACGTTACAAAAACACTTAACTTGACGCAATTCGCCATTCTTATACTGGTCTCGCCAATTTATTCAAATTGGATCAAAAAGCGCCAAATACCTTGTGGCCACTTCCCGCCTTACCGGCCCAATACCCAGAGAGCGCAATCATCAGGAAGGCGGCGCGGCGCCCACCCGGCCCACGCACAGCCCTCCCCCAAAGGAGAAATAAAAGCATGGCCAAAGCATTCACAATAAAAATGTTGGTTGCCGCCCTGGCCGCCGTCGCCTCCTCCAGCGCGATGGCCGCGACGGCCCAGGATCTGGGCAAGGTGGAGCAAGCCACGCCGGCGCAGAAACTGACGGTGACGCTAGCCCTGAACCTGCGCGACCGCGACGCCGCCACCCGCTATCTGCAAGAGGCTCACAGCCCGGCCAGTCCGAACTACCACAAATTCCTGACGCCGGCCGAGTTCCGCGCCCGCTTCGCTCCGAGCGACGCCACCGTGGCCCGAGTCAGCGCGCGGCTGCAGGCCGCCGGGCTCAGCGTCAAGCGCATAGGCAGCGCGCTGTTGCAGGTCAGCGGGTCGGCCGCCACCGTGCAGAAGGCCTTCGGCGCTGAAGTCCATGTATTCCAAAACAAAACCACCGCCCAAGCTGGCGTGTCCCGCTATATCGCCCCGGTACGCGCCGGCACGCCCAGCGTGGATCTAAGCGATGTGCAGGCGGTGATCGGCCTGGATAGCCGTCCGCACTTCCGGCCGCACCTGCGCCAACTGCCCAGCCATCTGCAACCGGCCGCCGGCAAGACCAGCGGCACCGTCACCGGCGGCAACGCGCCGGGACAATGGACCGTCACCGACCTGGCCCGCTATTACAACATCACGCCGCTGTACAATCAGGGCATCCATGGCAAAGGCGCCACCATCGGCATCGTGACCCTGGCCAGCTTCACGCCTGCCGACGCCTTCCAGTACTGGAGCCAGATCGGCCTGAATACCGACCCGAACCGCCTGAGCGTGGTCAACATCGATGGCGGCCTGGGCGCGCCCAGCGATGACGCCGGCTCCGACGAAACCACGCTGGACGTCGAGCAATCCGGCGGCATCGCGCCGGACGCCAAGATCATCATCTATCAGGCGCCCAACACCACCCAGGGTTTCGTCGACGCTTTCGCCCAAGCGATTGAATCCAACACCGCCGATACCTTGTCGGTCAGCTGGGGCGAATGGGAATGGTTCGACCAGCAGGCCCAGGCGGCCAATCCGGTCAATGGCCAAACCACCAATGTGCTGCAGGCCTACCATGACTTGTTCCTGCAAGCCGCCCTGCAAGGCCAGACCATGTTCGCCGCGGCCGGCGATGCCGGCGCCTATGACGTGAACCGCGCAGCGCCACTGCCGCAGTACAGCAAGGTATTGTCGGTGGATAGCCCGGCCAACCAGCAATTCATCACGGCCGCGGGTGCCACCACCGTTCCCTCTACCCTGACCTTCCACCCGAATGGCAAGGCCATGCAGGTCAAGATTCCGCGCGAAAGAGCCTGGGGCTGGGACTACCTGGGCGGCCTGTGCCAAGCCCTCGGCAAGGACCCGGTGGCTTGCGGCACTTTCCCGGTGGGCGGCGGCGGCGGCGTCAGCGGCTTCATCAGTCGTCCGTTCTACCAGTATTGGGTGCCCGGCATGCAAAGCACGCCGGCCGGCCAGCAGCTGGTGGACAACAGCCAGAATCCGCCGCAAGTGATCGCGTCCGTCCCGGCCAACTTCAAGGGCCGCAACGTGCCTGACATTTCGATGAACGGCGATCCGGAAACGGGCTATGTGGTGTACTACACCTCCAGCAAGACCGGCTTCTCCGTCTTGAGCAACAACGGCGGCACCAGCTTCGTCGCGCCGCAGCTGGCCGGCATCACCGCCTTGCTGAATCAGTCGATGGGCGGACGTCTCGGCTTGCTGAACTTCTCGCTGTACGGCCTGCTGGCAACCGGCCATGCCTATCACGGGCACGGCCATCACGGCGCGCCGCTGCACGAAATCACCGCCGGCGACAACTGGGGCTACAACGCGCATCGCGGTTATAACCAGGCCACCGGCGTCGGCGTACCCGATGTCGCCAATCTGGACGCCGCCTTGCATCGCTACTTCTGGTTCTAATTAACAGCCACAATAGAAAACGGCCCTCTTTCAAAGATGGCCGTTTTACTATTCGACGCTATCCGCTTCATTCGCCAGGCAATGCCCGCGCCATGAAACAAGGACTGGCGCCAGCTATGCATGACATGCCGCCCCGTCAATGATGGCGATGGTGCTTGTGATGCTTGTGATGCTTGTGATGCTTGCCGTGCTTATGCCCCGGCTTATCGTGCCGTTTGCGTTGCGGCTCGCGGCCGTAGTCGTGGCCTACTGCCGCGCCAGCGCCGCCGCCAATCGCGCCGCCAATGATCGCGCCATCGCGCCCGCCAACCGAGTGACCTACAGCCGCCCCTGCCGCGCCGCCCAAGGCGCCGCCGACAATGGCGCCTGTTGACGAATCGGCGCTGGCCACTGCTGACAGCAGAACCAGCGCCATGCCGGCAACCGCGAAAACTGACTTCATTTCCATTTTCCCGCAATTAATCAGAAAACGAAGCTTAAGGGCCGAAGCGGGTTTGGTCTGTATCCATATGTTAGAGAATATGAATATTCATTCACAAAAATGCTGCGCTATTGCTGCAGATAATCGAAGACCACCGTACCCAGATCCAGCGTCAGATCGCAGATGAAGTGATGCGCCGACAACACTTCCAGCACCGGCAGCTCGGCCACCGGCGCCAGCGCATGCGGATGCAGTTCCAGCGCGCCCGGCGCTCTCCAGGCGCCTTTGATCGTCACATCCGTGGTGTGATAGCGCACCAACTCGCAGATGCGCGGCGTGCCGTCCACATGCGGGATGATCTTCAAGAGGAAATTCGGTTCCGCCATGCTCTGTTGCAAGGCCGCGTGATCCAGCGTCTGGTACTTGTAGCCCATGGTGCCGGTGGCGATGCGCAAGGGCCCAAAATCCAAGGTGCCGATCAGCGTTTCCCGCTGCACCTCCAGCCGCGGATGGCCCGCCTTTTTCGGGAAGCCCCATAGTTCGCGACCGCCAGCAATGGGAGGATGATCATCCAGAAACATCGAGTGGACATAGCTGCCTTGCACGCCGCGGAAGCTGACCGGGATCACCTGCCCGCTCTCGGTGTAATCGCCAAACCCGGTGGAGTCCGGCATGCGGATGAATTCATACTTGACCACCGGCTCGGTTGCCTGCAGCGGCTCAGGCAGGATGGCCTGAATCGCCGCCGGATCCGTGCGATACGTGATGACCATATACTCCCGGTTGACGAAACGGTATGGCCCAGGAGGAAACGCCGGGCTGGTCAAGGGCATGGCAAAGGCACGGCTACGCACTTCTTGTTGCTTCATGGGACTTCTCCTTTAGAAACACACGAAAGACGGCAAGCAATCGGCAAAGTCAGCTGTGGCGGTAGACTGCATGAAAATATGTCAGTAAACCACTCAATTCAATAAGCATAAACACAGAGCAGAATTCGTCTGCATGCGACAATCCCCCGCTGTCAGGCAAGACGAGGTTGACGCGCTAGGCGTGTGCCAACGATCATTACAGGCGCATGACCAGATTCGTCCGTCAACATTGCACCAACAGACAGGAAAAAATATGAACGCCGCCAAGAAAATCCGCCGCTTCATCGAAGAAGGTCACGACCCGCAACAAATGCATGTCCTGAAAGAACTGGCCGCCGCATTGGAAATGGGCCGCTCGTTCGACCTGAGCAAGCTGTACGATATCGACATGCGCTACTTCGATGTCGCCATCGATCTACTGAAGGACTGGCGCTTCGATCACCACATCAGCTCGCGCAGCAAGCTGTTGGAACAGCTGCTGACCGAAATCGCCCCGCAACAGCAGGCGGCGATCAGCGCCGAGGAAGTCATTGCCACCGCTCAACACGCAAGCGGCGATGGCGGCGGCAAAAAGAAGGGCAAAAATTAACAGACCAACGCTGCCGGAACAGTCTGCCAATACTGTTGGTCAGCGCTGAGCCAGCCTAGTTCCAGTAAAACCATGATCTGCCACGCTTGCACCGCTGGCACTGGGTTAGCCGCGCCATGCAGCAGGGCATCGCGCACGTTCGAGTAATACCGCGTATAGTCGCCGGCCGGGCCGACAAGCTCGCGCGGCACGCCATCAGCCAGCACCAAGCGTCCAGGCAAGTCATCCCGGCCCCAAGCTGCGCTGCCCGGCATGCCTCCGGCCTTAAGCGCCTCTTCCTGCGGGTCCAGGCCATATTTGCTGAAGCTGCCCTGCGTGCCATGGATGATGAAGCGTGGCCCGGCGTCGGCCACCAGCGCACTGCCATGCAGCATGACTCGCTTATCCGGGTAGCGCAGCAGCGCATGAAACCAGTCATCGGAAAGCGCGCCATCGCGCAGGGCCGCCTTCTCCAACAAGATGGCTTGCGGCAGGCCAAACAACTGCACCACTTGGTCCAGCAGATGCGGGCCCAAGTCATACCACAGCCCCGCGCCGACATTCGTCGACTCGCGCCAGCGCTGGCGCACCAGGGGTCGATAGCGATCAAAATGCGACTCAAAGTGGACCACCCTGCCCAGCAGCCCCTCTGCCATTAGCTGTTGTATCGCCAGGAAGTCGGCATCCCAGCGCCGGTTATGAAAGACCGATAGCAACAATCCCTGCCGCTCCGCCAATGCGACCAACTGCCTCGCTTCGGCAGCCGTCAATGTGAACGGCTTATCCACGACCACATGCTTGCCAGCCCGCAAAGCCGCCTCAGCCAAGGAAAAGTGGCTGTCATTCGGCGTGGCGATCACCACCAGATCGATGTCCGGCGCCATCAACAAGGCATCAGGGGTCGCATGAACCTGAACATTCGGCAACACCGCCCTCACCTGCTCCGGCCGACTGGACGCCACCGCCACCAACTCGATGCCATCCACCGCTCTCAATAGCGGCGCATGAAATGTCGAACCTGCATAACCAAACCCAAGCAGTCCCACTTTGAGCGTTTGTGTCATCATCTTCTCCGGCGCAATCCAAGCATGATACGGGCGACGGCTATAAACGCCAAAGCCCCGACAGGGTCTGTCGGGGCGGGTGTCGCGCATTCGGCGCACGCAAAGCACAAAGCCCAGCTCGTGTGAGCTGGGCTTTGTCGTATGAGGCGTCTGGCGGTGTCCTACTTTCACATGGCGAATGCCACACTATCATCGGCGCTAAGGCGTTTCACGATCCTGTTCGGG
>NZ_JAELTR010000048.1:0-32956 GCF_016428945.1 Chromobacterium sp. ASV23 | reverse complement strand
CCCACACCGCGCAGGCCAAACCCACCTCGCTGGGCGTGCAAACCGCCACCGTGGTCGGCCCGGCCGAGCCGACAGACCAAGCCGCCGACGAGATCTACACCGACGGCCAGGGCCGCATCAAGGTGCAATTCCACTGGCAACGGCCACAGGAACACGCCCAGTTCGGCGCCAACCTCGACGACAAATCCAGCTGCTGGCTGCGCGTGGCCATGCCCAGCGCCGGCGCCGGCTTCGGCCACCAGTTCATCCCGCGCATCGGCCAGGAAGTGCTGGTCGACTTCATCGAAGGCGACATCGACCGGCCCGTCATCACCGGCGTGCTGTACAACGGCAGCCACCCGACGCCGGACTTCAGCGGCGCCGGCGCGCTGCCCGCCAACAAAACGCTGTCCGGCATCAGATCCAAGGAACATCAAGGCGGCGGCTACAACGAACTGTTGTTCGACGACACCCCCGGCGAAGTGCGCGCCAAGCTCAGTAGCGAATCCGGCAAGACCCAGCTGAATCAGGGCTTCCTCACCCACCCGCGCAGCAACGGCAAAGCCCAGCCGCGCGGCGAAGGCTTCGAGCTGCGGACAGATCAGCACGGCGCCATCCGCGCCGCCCACGGCCTGCTGCTGTCCACCGAAGCGCAAAACGGCGCCGGCGGCAAGCAGCTGGCGCGCGAACACGCCCAATCGCAACTCGACGCGGCGCTCTCGCTCAGCCAAGCCTTGGCCGAAACCGCCAGCGGCCAACTGGCCGACGCCATGGAAACCGGCCCCGACGAAATCAGCCCGGACAACGCCAAAGCCGGCAAAAAGCCGGACGGCCACCTGCAACACCACGTCGACGCGCTGAAGGCGTGGGAAGCCGGCAGCAACACCGACAAAGACGGCCAGACGGCGAAAGAGCAGGCTGGCCAACAGCCGCTGCTGATCCTGTCCGGCCCGGCCGGCATCGCCTCCCTGACCGAACAAAGCCAAACCGTCTCCGCCGGCGCCAACCTGAACCTCGTCGCCCAGCGCGACGCCAACCACACCACGGGCCGACGCTGGATTCACAACGTGGGTCAGCACATCAGCCTGTTTGTGGCCGGGGTGAAAGACAAGGTGGCGCTGAAGCTGATCGCCGCCAAGGGCAAGGTACAGGTGCAGGCGCAGAGCGACGCGATGGAGCTGACGGCGGATAAGGACCTCTCCATCACCTCGGTCAAACAGAAAATCCAGTTCAACGGCAAACAGGAAATCCTGCTGATCAGCGGCGGCGCTTATGTGCGCATCAAGGACGGCAAGATCGAACTGCACGCGCCGGGCACCGTCAGCTTCAAGGGGGCGAGCCATGATTGGAGCGGGCCGGCGAGCATGAACCTGCCGTTCCCGCAGTTCCCGAACACGGTCTGCAAGTCCTGCATGGCGCAAGCGTTTAGCCAAGCCAACCCCTTGGTGGCGGCCAAATGAAGCAACAAGTTGTTTTGAAACAAGCCAGCCCGGATACATGGCTTGGCTTGCTGCTGGAGCAGGCGCAAGCGCTGGAATTGCCCTGGTTTGATCTGATCATCGATCAGGCGGAGATGGGATCGCGTTGGCAGGGCCGGATCGGCGCGCTGTATCCGCCGCGCATTCTGCTGCAAAACACGGCGCATGCCGAGGCGGCGGACCAGGGGCCGGTTTTGGTTCGCTTGGATGCCAGCCAGCCGCAAACGCGTTTGCTGAAGCTATTGCGGCAATGGCAGGGCCAGCCGCGTTTGCTGGCTTTGTTTAGCGCCTGGGACTATGACGCCTTGGCCGCCAGGCTCACGCTGTGTCTGCAAGCATCATGGGACAAGGGCTTGCAACAGGGGGTGTTGAGATACCACGACCCGCGGCTGTTTGGCGCAGTAGTGGAGGCGTTGGATGAACAGCGGCAGCAGTTATTGCTGGAACCCGCCTCGAAGTGGCACTGGCTGGACCGCGATGGCCATGCTCGCATGCTGGATGCCGCCGCACTGCAGTTGCTGCCGCCGCTGCAATGGCGGCATGACTCTCTGACTTTAGAGCAGGATCACATCGACGCCTTGAGCAGCTGGCATCTGGCCGAAACCTGGCGCCAAAACCATCTGCTGGTGCCGGAGAGTTATGGCCTGGATTCCGAGGAAGAGATGATCCGCCGGCTGGCTTTGGCGCATCAAGCAGCCGACAAGGCCAAGCTGTGGTCTGAAGACGAGCGGATGCCGCTGGTGGCGCGCTACCTTGGCCAGGAGTCGGCATGAGGCGGCTATTCGGTTTTGCAGGCGCAGCCTGGATATGGCTGAGCTTGAGCGGCTGCCAAAGTCTGGCGGGCGAGGCGATGAAAGGGGTTCCGGCTAGAGTAGTGAATGCCGATAAAAGCATCCGGGTTATTTGGGCCACCTTCAATGGGCAAGGGGTGAGTGGCGGCGGCGGAGATGAATGCTGCATGAGCATACCTGAAAAATGGACGCCGGGCATGACTGCCGAGATTACTTGGAAAAAAGACCCGATCCCGGATAAAAATCCAGATGGATCGACTGAACCTGCTTGGAAAAATGGAATGTCAACTCCAGAATGGCGAGGATGGATGCGTATTCATAAGTCAAGCTACAAGACACTGAGCAAAACTATCAATGTGCCGAAGTACGGCGATACCTGCGGTGTTACATTTGTTTTTCTGCCCTGTGATGATGTCAGGGCGATTCTAGATTGTGATCAGAAGCGTGCGGCTTTTCGCAATTTGCCTGGTGGAGAAAAATTCGACACGGAGTTGATTCGCCGCCTGGGCGGCAAGCAGGCTTGTCAGTAAGCGCTATGGCAGTGATCAAGCAGATTATGGAGAAGTTAGGATGCAAACACGATGGTTGACCGCCTTAGTTTTCTCGATTCTGGCCTTGCTGGCCGGCTGCCAAAGCATGGCTGGCGAGGAGATGATAGGCATTCCTGCTAGAGTGGTGAATGCCGATAAAAGCATCAGTATTATTCGCGCTACATTCAATGGTCAAGGGGTGAGTGGCGGCGGCGGAGATGAATGCTGCATGAGCATTCCCGAAAAATGGAAGCCGGGCATGACGGCTGAGATTACTTGGGAAAAAGACCCGAGTCCTGAGCTGAATCCGGGAAATATCCCGCCACCTAAATGGAAGAATGGTAGTTCCACGCCCGAGTGGCGTGAATGGATGCGTATTCATCAGTCTAATTACAAGAAGATGAGCAAAACTATCAATGTGCCGAAGTACGGCGATACCTGCGGTGTTACATTTGTTTTTCTGCCCTGTGATGATGCTAGGGTGATTATTGATTGTGATCAAAAAAGTGAGCTTTTCCGCACTTTGCCTGGAGGGCCAAACCGATATCCAGAGTTGATTCGCCGCATGGGAGGGAGGATGACATGTCAGTAAGTTTGGCACCTGCTTATCCAGAAACAGGATATTTCCCGGTTAAGGTTTCAGACGTTATTTCGCAGCGTCTCTCCCAGCAATGTGAGATATCTGCGCATTGTATGGATGAGCGTGCGGTGGGCAAGTCTGTCCCATGTAGTTTGGTACTCAATATCAGCCTGTTTTTTGATGGCACCAATAATCATGGTGATTCCGATGACAAGGCTAGTCCTGTGTGTAGCAGCAATGTGCGACGCTTATATCATGCCTCACTTGGCGAGGATGACTCTCAAAGTAGCGGTTATTTCAAGCACTACATGCAAGGCGTCGGCACTGAGTTTAAAAAAATTGGCGAAAATGGCCCCTCATCGAGTGGTCTGAGCTTTGCGACTGGGGGGGAGCGGCGCATTCTGTGGGGGCTGACGCGTCTGATAGACTCCCTGCAACTAGCTGTTGGTCTGGACGAATATAAAGACAAAGATGCTTTGGGTGTGATCCAGAAAATGGAATTCACCTATGAAGAGGCGGAAAACGGCCTGAAGGTGAAGAAGCCTACCAGCCTGTCTGATCGTCAAGCCGCGATGAAGGAGGGCATGGCCGAGGTGCTAAAGAAGCTGGCGCAGCCGGACTTCAAACCGCAGGTGCTGAAGATCAAGTTGTGTGTTTACGGCTTCTCGCGCGGGGCGGCCGAGGCGCGCGCCTTTTTGTGGCGGCTGAACGAACAGATGCCGGACGAGACCTTCTTCGGCATCCCGTTGGAAGTGAAATTTCTCGGGATATTCGACACTGTGGCCTCGGTGGGCCTGACTGAACTGGCACCGGGCGCCAAGGGACACTTGGACTGGGGTGGCGACATGGCGCTGCCGGACAAAACCTGGTTGCAACATTGCGAGCATATGGTCAGCGCCCATGAGCAGCGGCTGTGCTTTCCCTTGGACTCGGTGGGCAACAGCGCCTCCGGCGGCTACCCAAGCTGCGTCAAGGGGGAATGGGTGTATCCCGGCATGCATAGCGATGTCGGCGGCGGCTATCCGCCCAATGACCAGGGCAAGGCGCGCGGCGAGCAGGGCCTGTTGTTGTCGCAGCTGCCCCTGAATCATATGTACCGGTTGGCGTTTGAGGCCGGCGCGCCCTTGAAGATCAATGCCGGAGCTTTGACCGAAGGCACCGCCGCGGATAAGGCGAAACTAGCGTTGCTGCAGAAGCAGGAACCGTGGCGCTTTATGGAGCAGAAGGATATTAGTCTTTTTGATACGAGCACTGAGCTAAAAGCACGATTCAACGCCTGGCGCGCCGCCTCCAAGGCTTCCGGCTCGCTGACGGCCATCCTGCAGGAGCAAACCGCCCAGATCAACGCCTGGCGCATCGAGCGCTATGCGGGCGGCCTGCAAGGCCGGGGCGGGCAGGGCCAGCAGAACGCCGACTACTTCAAATACGCGCAATCGCAACGTGAAACGCCGTCCTGGGCCGTTGATCAGGAAAAGGCGGCCTGGGGCCGGCAAAGCCGCAAGGGCAGCGCCAGCGAGGTGACGATGGCGCCGCCGACTAGCGGAGTCTACTCGACACAGGACAAGCGATTCGTGCAAGTGCCGATTCCGCAGGACAAGCTGAGCGAGATGGACAAGGCGTATATTGGCAAGCCGTTCACGCCTAATCTGTCCAAAGAATATGAGCCGACGCAGGACGGCACCCAGTTGCAGGTGGGGGCCAAGGATTTCACGGATGATTACCTGGGCAAAATCAGCGTGGGGCTGAACCCGGTAGGCTGGCTGGCAACCATGTTTACTGCCGCATCGCGGATGTTCAGCAAAGACTGCACCGGTAAGGAGCGGGCTTTGCTGATCGAGAAGAGCGAAAAATTCTATCCGAATGTGAAAGATAATGCGGACTTGATGGCCTTGTACGACGAGCATGTGCATGACTCGCGCGCCTGGTTCATGTACTCCGCCTTGGGCAAGCTGGAGCCGCATGGTTCGTACTGGCGCTACCGCACGGTTTTCTTTACGCATGACGATAACAAGAAGCTGATTTGCGAATCGGATGAAGCCAATGAGGCGTTCCAGAAAGAATTGCAGCGTAGGGAACAGGTGAAGGCTTTTACTCAGCGATGAGTTGGCCGCGAATGAATGTGTTGACTGGTGCATCCGCATCGCGCCAAGAGCCGAACCGACGATTGAAATATGCTTGAATCTCTACTCCCCTACTACGAACGCGAACTCGGCCAACTGCGCGAGCTGTCCGGCGAGTTCGCGCGCCGCTATCCCAAGATCGCCGGCCGGCTGCAGATGGAAGGCGACCAGTGCGCCGATCCGCATACCGAGCGGCTGATCGAGGCGTTCGCGCTGCTGGCGTCCCGCATCCACAAGAAGCTGGACGACGATTATCCCGAGGTGGCGGAGAGCTTCCTCGATGTGCTGTATCCGCATTATCTGCAGCCGATTCCGTCCGCCACCATCGTGCAGTTCGAGTGCGATCCGGCACGGCCGGAGATCGCCAAGCGCTACCGCGTGGAGCGCGGGCAGGCGGTGCATGCGCCGGCCATCAACGGCGTGGTGTGCAAGTTCCGCAGCGCCTATCCGGTGGACCTGTATCCGCTGTCCTTGAAGGACGCGCGGCTGGAGCTGACCAGCGGCTCGCCGTACCTGCGCCAACTGGCGCCGGACGCGGCGGCGCTGCTGACGCTGGAGTGCCACACACATGGCGGGCTGGCGCTGAACCACATCGGTTTGACGTCCTTGCGTTTCTTCCTGGACGGCGAGCCGGCGCTGATGCACCTGCTTTACGAGCTGCTGCTGTCGCAGGTGCTGCGCATCCGCGTGGGCGACGGCAGCGACGATCCGGCCCGCACCTTCACGCTGCCGGCCTCGGCCATCCGCCCGGTGGGATTTGGCCGCGACGAGGGCATGCTGGAGTACGACGAGCGCTCCTTCATGGGCTACCGGCTGCTGACGGAATACTTCTGCTATCCGGAAAAATTCCTGTTTGTCGACATCGCGGAGTTGGACAAGGCGGCCGCGCGGCTGAACGGGGAAAAATTGGTGCTGCAGCTGGTGCTGGGCGACTACCCGGACAGCGAGCGCCATCATCGGCTGCTGACGCAGCTGCAGCCGCAGCATTTGAAGCTGGGCTGCACCCCGGTGGTGAACCTGTTCAAACAGCCGGGCGAGCCTATCCGCATCAGCCATCAAAAGACGGGCTACCCGGTGCAGGCCGATGGCCGCAAGCCGCAGGCTTACGAAGTGATCCAGATCCGCAAGGTGGTGCGGGTGGAGAAATCCGGCGAGGGCGAAACCAGCGAGGAAGTGCCGCCGTTCTATGCCACTCGCCACGGCAGCGAGCGCCAGGCGCCGCGCTTCTACTGGCACGCCAGCCGCGAAGGTTCGCCGCGCCAGGGCGACAAGGGCACGGACCTGGAGCTGCATCTGGTGGATCTGCAGTTCAACGCGGTGCGTCCAGCGGCTGAGGTGCTGAGCCTGGAGCTGCTGTGCAGCAACCGCGACCTGCCGGAGCAGATTCCGTTTGGCGGCAGCCAGGCGGCGCAGCGCACCGACTTCACCCTGCCGGGACACTCGGTGGTGAAGCGCGTGCGCCTGTTGCGCAAGCCTTCCGCCACCCAGCGCAGCCCCTTGGGCCGCGCCGTGCAGTGGCGGCTGATCTCGCACCTGTCGCTGAACTACATGTCCATCGTCGATTCCGGCGTGGCCGCGCTGCAGGAGATGCTGGCGCTGTACAACCTGACCGGATCGCCGGTCAACGTGCGGCAAATCCAGGGCGTGGTGGGCATTCATAGCGAAGCGGCGGTGACGCGCGTCACCGGCCGCGACTTTGCCGGCTTCGTGCGCGGCAGCGACATCCGGCTGAAACTGGACGCGGACTACTATGTGGGCGGCAGCGTCTACCTGTTCGCCTCGGTGCTGGAACGCTTCTTCGCGCTGTATTGCGCGCCGAACAGCTTCACCCGCTTGCGGGTGGAAACCGTGCAACAGAATCAGGAGGTGGCGGCATGGCCGGCCAGAGCGGGCGAAGCCCTCGTGATCTGAGGCAGGAGCTGGCCAAGG
Source organism: Chromobacterium sp. ASV23 (assembly GCF_016428945.1). Lineage (NCBI taxonomy): Bacteria > Pseudomonadati > Pseudomonadota > Betaproteobacteria > Neisseriales > Chromobacteriaceae > Chromobacterium > Chromobacterium sp. ASV23. The sequence goes on along the minus strand of NZ_JAELTR010000048.1, from coordinate 25,549 downwards.
ACGCCAGCCAGTTCGGCTTCTTCCAGGCGGCGCGCATCCTGGGCCTGTCCGGCCACAAGCGGGGCGGAGCCAGGCGCGGGCGGCTGCCGGAGCGGCTGCGCTTCCGCACGCTGGCGTCGCTGTCCTTCCCGGCCAGCGAGCTGACCGGCTACCAGCCGGCGGCGGAGGGCAGCGAGGCGGCGGATGAGATGACCATCAGCTTCATGGGCCTCACCGGGCCGAGCGGCGCCTTGCCCACCGCGTATACGGAGTTGTTGCTGGAGCGCCGTCTGCGCCACCGCGACGACACCATGCACGCGTTTTTCGACCTGTTCAGCCACCGCGCCGCCTCGCTGTTTTTCGAGGCCTGGTGCAAGTACCGCAGCTGGGTCAATGTCGAGGCCGGCGAGTGCGATGGTTTCACCCGCAACCTGCTGGACCTGGGCGGCGTCGGGCTGGGCCAGCTGCGGCAGCAGATGGGGCCGGGCGCGCAGCTGGATGAGCGGATGTTTGTCTATTACGCCGGTTTGCTGAGCCAGAAGCCGCTGTCGGCGCAATCGCTGGTGACGCTGGTGGAGGGTTTCTTTGGCGTCAAGGCCAGCCTGGAGCAGTTTGTCGGCCAGTGGCTGCAGGTGCCGCGCGAGGAGCAGAGCCAGCTGGGCGTGGACGGTTGCGAGCTGGGCCTGTCCGCCTTTGCCGGCGAGCGCATCTGGGACAGCCAGACCAAGATCAAGCTGCGGTTGGGGCCGCTGCGCCGCGAGCAGTTCAACGCGCTGCAGCCGCACGCCGCCGGCGCGCAGGCGCTGCGCGCGCTGATGCAGTACGCGCTGGGCCACAGCCTGGCAGCCGAGGTCTGCCTGGTGCTGGATGAGCGCGATGTGGCGCCGGCGGTGCTGGGTTCGGCCGCGCTGAGCCTGGGCGGCGACAGCTGGCTGGGCCGCCCGCCAGGCCATCCCGACGATATGCGTTACACCCTGTTGAACTGATAGGAAAGTCGAAAATGGGCATCCTGAAGCGATTGCTGGGCCGCGGCAAACCGGCCGAACTGCGCGTGGCGCGGCCGGCCGAAACGCCGCCGCAGCTGGAGCCGGCCGTGGCCGCGCTGCAGCGCGAAGACTGGCCGCAGGCGTTGCGGCTGGCGCAGCCGCATCTGGAGGCGCGCTCCCCCGCGGTGCGGGCCGATGCCTACCGGCTGTGCGCGCTGGCCAGCAGCCGCCAGGCGCAATGGGATACGGCGTTCTCCTGCTGGATGAAATTGTTCGAGCTGGAGCCCTCTGCCCATAACGCGCTGCAACTGGCCAGCACCTCGGTGATGGCCGGCGCGGTGGAGCGCGGCAAGGCCTGGATGATGAAGTTTGACGAGCTGAACTGGCAAAGCCGCGAGTTCTCCTGCGCCATGGCCTACGCCAACTTCGCCTCCGCCCTGGCCCAGGCCGGCCATGTGGCGGACGCCGTGCCGTATCTGACCTGGCTGCGCGAGCTGTACCGCGAACTGAAAATCACCGACGACATGTTCCTGCACCAGCGGGGCGTGCCGTTTTTCGGCGTATTCCTGGAAAACAGCTGGCCGCTGCTGCGGCAATGCCTGGACGACGGCGCGCTGCTGGCCTGGTACCGGGTGATGCTGGACGATCTGGACCCGGATGGCCGCGCCGCGCTTAGCAGCTGGCTGGCGGATGCCTTGCCCGCGGCCGCGGCCAACGAAGAACAACCTTAAAGCAAACATCTTAAATCTCAAGCATTGGAAGCATATGTCCGTTTCTTTGAAATCCCTGATAGACCGGTTGACGCCCACCGCGCGTCAGGCCATTGAGCAGGCCGCCAGCCGCGCGCTGGCGCGCACCCATTTCGAGATTGAGATCGAGCACGTGCTGCTGGCGATGTTCGATCAGGACAACAACGCCGCGCTGGCGGCGCTGCGCGCGCTGGGCGCCGATCTGTCGCGGCTGGAGCGCGAGCTGGACGCCGCGCTGGACGCCTTCCGCAGCGGCAATACCCGCAATCCCGTGCTGTCCGGCTGGCTGCCCAAGTGGCTGGAAAAAGCCTGGCTGCAAGCCAGCGCCGAGCATGGCCAGGACAATGTGTCCACGCTGGACCTGATGCTGGCGCTGTGGCAGGACGACGCCCTGCGCGGCGCGCTGCAGTCGGGCGCGCCGGCGCTGGCGCGGCTGGACGCCGGCAAGCTGGATGGCGCTTACGCCGCGCTGCGCCAGCATGGCGGCGAAGCCATGGGCCATGCCGCGGAAGAAGCCGGCGCCGAGCAAGACGACGACGCGCCCGCCGCGCCGCAGGGCAAGCGCGGCAGCCCGGCGCTGGACAAGTACACCATCGACCTGACCGCGCAGGCGCGCGCCGGCAAGATCGACCCCATCCTGGGCCGCGACGGCGAAATCCGCCAGATGATAGACATCCTGATGCGCCGCCGGCAGAACAACCCCATCCTCACCGGCGAGCCGGGCGTGGGCAAGACCGCCGTGGTGGAAGGCCTGGCGCGCAAGATCGTGCTGGGCGAAGTGCCGCCGGTGCTGACCGGCGTGACCCTGCGCACGCTGGACCTGGGCCTGTTGCAGGCCGGCGCCAGCGTCAAGGGCGAGTTCGAGAACCGGCTGCGTCAGGTGATCGACGAGGTCAAGGCCAGCCCGGTGCCCATCATCCTGTTCATCGACGAGGCGCATACCTTGATCGGCGCCGGCGGCGCGGCCGGCCAGAACGACGCGGCCAACCTGCTGAAGCCGGCCCTGGCGCGCGGCGAGCTGCGCACCATCGCCGCCACCACTTGGGCCGAATACAAGAAGTACTTCGAGAAGGACGCCGCGCTGGCGCGCCGCTTCCAGGTGGTGAAGGTGGAGGAGCCGGCCCCGGAAATCGCCGTGCAGATGGTGCGCGGCCTGACCGATGCCATGGCCAAGCACCATGAAGTAGAAATCCTCAATGAGGCCGTCGCCGCGGCCGTGCATCTGTCCAGCCGCTACATCGCCGGCCGCCAGCTGCCGGACAAAGCCATCAGCGTGCTCGATACCGCCTGCGCCCGCGTGGCGCTGTCGCGCGCCGGCAAGCCGGGACCGATCGAGGACGTGTCGGTGCTGATTGAAAACATCGACCGCGAAATCGCCGCGTTGCAGCGCGAGGAAGGCCACGCAGAGCGCATCGCCGAGCTGGAAGCGCAGCGCGTCGAGCTGGAAGGCAATCTGCAACAGCTGCACGAAGCCTGGGAAGCGCAGCAGAAATTGATCGAAGAAATCGACCAGCTGAAAGCGCAGCGCGGCGAGGCCAAGCCGGCCAAGGGCAAGAAGATCAGCCCGCTGCAGGCCAAGCGCAAGGAATTGCGCGAGCTGCAAAAGCACCAGCCGTTGGCTTTCGAATGCGTGGACGAAAGCGTGATCGCCGACGTCATCGCCGGTTGGACCGGCATCCCGCTGGGGCGCATGGTCAGCAACGAGCTGGAGCAGGTGCAGAAGCTGGCCAAGCTCTTGGCCGAGCGCGTCATCGGCCAGGACCACGCGCTGGAGCAGATCGCCGAGCGCGTGCAGATCGCCAAGGCCGGCCTGGAAGATCCGGGCAAGCCCAAGGGCGTGTTCATGCTGGTGGGGCCGTCCGGCGTCGGCAAGACCGAAACCGCGCTGGCGCTGGCCGAGGCGCTGTACGGCGGCGAGCGCAATCTGATCACCATCAATATGTCCGAATACCAGGAAGCGCACAGCGTGTCCGGCCTGAAAGGCTCGCCGCCGGGCTATGTCGGTTACGGCGAGGGCGGCGTGCTGACCGAGGCCGTGCGCCGCAAGCCGTACTCCGTCGTCCTGCTGGACGAAGTGGAGAAGGCGCACCCGGACGTGCTGGAGCTGTTCTTCCAGGTATTCGACAAGGGCGTGCTGGAAGATAGCGAAGGCCGCGAAGTGGACTTCAAGAACACCATCATCCTGCTGACGTCCAACGCCGGCACCGATCTGGTGATGCGCGCCTGCGAGCACGGCGTGACGGTGGAAGACGAAACCCGCGACCCAACCGCCGAAGACCTGGTGGAAATCCTGCGCCCGACGCTGCAGAAGACCTTCAAGCCGGCTTTCCTGGGCCGTTTGACCATCGTGCCTTACTTCCCGATCAGCGACGAAGTGCTGCGCGCCATTGTCTCGCTGAAGCTGGAAAAGATCCGCCGCCGCATCGCCGACAACCACGGCGCGCAGGTGGAGTTCCCGGCCGATCTGGCCGAGCAGATGGCCGCGCGCTGCCTGGACGTAGACAGCGGCGCGCGCAACGCCGACGCCATCCTCACCCGCACGCTGCTGGCGCAGATCTCCAACGATCTGTTGTCGCGCATGGCCACGGGCAAGCCGGTGAAGAAGATCGCTGTCTCGCTCAAGGGCGAGCAGGTGAAGGTGAAGGTTAGCTAAGGAGCGCTTCCCATGTGGAGAATGTTGGCCCTGTTTACCGGCGCCAGCGTCAGCTGGTGGGCGCTGCTGTGGCTGGTGCTGCCGCAAAGCTGGCAGCGCATCAGCCCGTCCGCCATCCTGCTGCTGCACCTGGGGCCGCCCATGCTGCTGAGCGTGGGCGTCAAGGTGTGGGCGTTCTTGAAAGAGAAAAAGGCCAAGGCCGAGGCCGAGCAGCAGGAAGCCCAGGCCGAAGCCGAGCGCGCCGGCAAGCGCGAAGAAGCCCGCGCCCAGCATGCGGCCGCGCTGCAGGAACGCCAGCGCGCAGTCAGTTGCCGCTGGCTGTGGGCGGCGGCCGTGCCGGCCAAGGACGAGCCGGCTTGGCTGGCGGAAAGCGCCGAAGGCGTTTGGTGGGCCGCGCTGGACAAGGATGAGGTGGAAGCGGGCGAGCGGCTGGACGCGCTGGCCCCGCACATCGCCGAGATGCTGAGCAGCCTGTACGCAGCAGCGCCGGGCGCGGCCTGGCTGCCGCTGTATCTGGAGCCGATGCGCGAAGTCCCAGGCGTGGAGCAGCTGACCCGCGTCAAGGAGCTGAGGCAGCAGGCGGCGGCCGAGGCGCTGGGCGCCGACGCCCACGTGTCCGGCGAATGTCGCTTCCTGCCGGGCAGCGGCCAATTGGCCGAACGCGTATTGCAGGTGCTGCAGCAGGACCCGGAATCCCCTGGCGTGCTGGTGTTGGCCGCCGACGCGCCGCTGGCCGCGCAGGACGATGACGACGATTGGGGCGAGGTGGACCCGGCGCTGCGCGAATACCGCCGTTGGCACGGCGAGCCCGGCATGGCCGTGGTGGCCATGCTGTTCCTGCGCGACGATCTGGTCGCGCCGGCCGAGCCGGACCAGGAAGCCGCGGACGCCGATCCCTACCAGCCGTATTGGGAGAAGGATTTTTCCGGCCCGTCCGCCGGCTGGGGCGTGGTGCCGGCCAGCCGGCAAGCCAGCCTGGCGGCATTGCCGGTGCTGGCGGTGCTGGCCCAATCCAGTTCCACCCAGCTGGCGCAAGACCGCGCCTTGCAGCTGGCGCGCCAGCTGCAACCGGTGCTGGACAACGCCTTGGTCAACGCCGCCTTGCTGGACTATCCGTTCAGTCCGGAGGAGGCCAAGCCGGAAAACAAGCAGGCCGCCGCAGTGGCCTGGCTGTGCCACAACAGCGGGCAGATCGATGTCGGCGGCGTGCGGCTGGCGGCCATCGCTACCGCTTTGTCGCGGCACGAGGTCGAGCTGCACCCGATAGACGAGGCCAGCAACGTGGTGCGCGAGTGGGGCGACGCCGGATCGGCCACGCCCTTATTGATGGCTGCCACCGCGGTCAACCACTGCGCGCGGCTGCAGGCGCCCGCAGTGATCACTCATTTCCATGACGAGCTGGTGTCGCTGGCTTTGGCCAGGCCGCCGGCAGAGGAGGCGACAGCATGAAGGCGGCAATTCGTTTGGGCGACCCCACCGACCATGGCGGCAAGGTAGTGAGCGCCGCGTCCAGCACCACGCTGTTCGGCAAGCAGGTGGCTTGCGTCGGCGACGCCGTTAGCTGCCCGAAGGAAGGCCACGTCAACTGCACCATCGTCGAAGGCGACGGCAGCTGGCTGGTGGGCGGCAAGCCGGTGGCGCTGGACGGCCACAAGGTCAGCTGCGGCGCCACGCTGATTTCCACGCTGCCCCAGGTCAGCAAGGGATAAAGAAAGAATATGGATCAAAGCATTGAACACTTGATGCAGCCGGTACGCCCGGATGCCCCGGCCGGCGAAGACCTGGCCTACTCCCTGATTTTCGACCAGATCCGCGAGGCGCGGCGCAGCGACGACCCGTCGCTGTCGCAGGGCGACTGGGAACAGGCGCTGAAAACGGCCGAATGGCCGCAGGTGATCCGCCTGTGCGAGGAGGCGCTGCAGAAGCAGAGCAAGGACTTGCAAATCCTGGCCTGGTACGCCGAGGCTCAGGCCCAGGTCAACGGCGTGGCTGGCCTGGTGCGCGGCCTGGCGCTAGTCAACGGCTGGCTGGAGCGCTATTGGGAAAACGGTTTCCCGGAACTGGACCCGCATGACCTGGACGAGCGCGTGGCCAAGCTGGAATGGATGAACCAGCAGTTGGGCAACGCGCTGCGCAATGTGCCGATGACCAAGCCGGAATTCGGCGGCTACAGCTGGCACCAGTGGCAGCAGTCGCGCGAAGTCGAGAACCTGGGGCTGAAGAATAGCGAAGCCCGCGACGCGGCCATCGCCGAAGGCAAGCTCAGCGGCGAGGCCTTCGAGAAATCCGCCGTCCAGTCCGGCCACCTCTGGTTCCAGGCCAAGGCCGAGGAACTGGTGGCGCTGCTTACCGCCTATGAGGAGCTGGATCGCCTGGTGGACGAGCGCTTCGGCAACGAGGCGCCCAGCCTGGCCGATATCCGCAACGCCATCTACGCCTGCCAGGACCTGGTGCTGCGCTACCGCCAGCAGCTGGGCGGCAACAAGCCTGCGGCCGCTCCGCAGCCGCAACCCGTCGAGGAACGCAAACCCGTGAGTCAAGCCATGCCCAGTCCGGTTTACACCACCGCCCCGGCCAGCACGTTCAACGGCCAGATCCGCAGCCGCGAGGAAGCGGTGTTCATGCTGGGCGAAGTGGCGCGCTACTTCCGCCACAACGAACCGCACAGCCCGGTGTCCTTGCTGGCTGAACGCGCGGCGCGCTGGGCGGAGATGAGCCTGGAGGAATGGCTGCAGCATGTGGTGAAGGACAGCGGCACGCTGAGCCAGCTGCAGGAGTTGCTGGACGTGAAGCAGGAGTAAGAGGCGGCCCGGCGGCATGACCGCCCGGCGCCGCCTGAGAACGGCCGCGAGAGCGGCCGTTTCGTTTCCGACCAAGTGTTCCTGTGTGCAGCGCCAGGTGCTGGCGCAGTTTTTTTGATTTCCACCATACCGGTACGTCGATGAAAAAAAGCCACCTTAGTCGTTTGCCCTTAGCCCCTGCTCCCGCCGCGCTGGCGGGACGTTTGACCTTGCTGCTTGTGCTTGCCTGGCCCTCGGCAGCGGACGCGCAGGCTGCATCCGCCATGGCGGCTGCGCCTTGTGACTGCAAAGACCCGTACCGGGAATACCAGAAGCCGCCCACGGCTGATGTGCTGGCCCTGTTTCAGGCCGCGCAAGACGGTGACGAGGCGCGGTTTGCCGAGAAGATCGCCGGTATTGCCGATGTTTCCGAATACGCGGTCAAGGGACGGCCGCTGCTGGATGTCTTGTTGTCGCTTTCTCCCAAGCTGCTGCCGCCGGGGCAGTACTGGGCTGCCTGGAGTAACCTCCCGGCGCAGACTCGGCAGCAGATCAAAGCCAGGCATGAGGCCATGCTGCCGGCCAAGACGAGGATGCTGGCGCTGGCGCTGCAGCACGGCGCCAGTGTGAAGGATGTATCGTACCAGGCCCGCCGGCCCCCCTTGCAGTCGGCTTTGGTCTGGGGTGCCCCCGAAATGGTCAAGCTGCTGTTGGCGCATGGCGCGGACGTCAATCAAACCGGAGAAACGGGTCAGACGGCGCTGGAGGTCGCGCTGGAACCTGCGTTTTCGCGCGATGCCGGCTGGAAACCTGTGTTTGTCTCGCCGGAGGCGCGCACCGCGATGATCGAGATGTTGCTCAAAGCCGGCGCGCGGCGCCCCTTCCAGTCGCTTGACGAAGATCGCGGCCCTGGCGGCCGTCCCTACGCGGATGAGCTGTTGTGGCCGGCGGTGGCGGCGATGACCCGAGGCGATGAGGTGATGAGCCGGATCTCCGCCCTGGGCACAACACCTGCGCTGGATGACGGGCAGGACAGTTCTTTGGCGATGGCGGCGCGCACCGGCAATCTGGGCGGCCTGCAATGGCTCAAGCGGCATCTGCCGCGGACCATCGATCAGGCAAAGAGCGAGAATGACGGCAAGACGGGGCCGTTCGATCTGTGGCTCAATGCCGCCGTCTGGGCGCTGTACCCGCATGATCGTTTTGGGGCGCCAGGGGCGAGCCGAGATCAAATCCTGTCGGCGCTGATCGTGCCGGGCATGCCCTGGCTGCAGTCCACGGGCAAGTGGGCGGGCGAGTGGGACCCGCTGGAGAGAGGCAATCGGTCATTTCCGCAAACGGGTAATACTCTCTTGCACCATCTTGTACATGCTGGCGACGAAGCCTGGGTGGCGCGCGTGGTAAAACTGGGCGCACCGGTGGATGGCGCGCAGGGCGAGAGCCAGACGCCGCTGGCGCAGGCAGTGAAGGATGGCAATGTGTCCATGGTGCGTCTCTTGTTGTCGCTGGGGGCTGACCCGTTGGCCAAACAAGTGGCAAGTTCCCCCTTTTTTGCCGCCATCGTGCCAGACCCGTTCGCTGACGAGGTCAGCGCGGAGCAGGAGAAGAGCCGGCGCGCGCGCCGCGTGGAGATGTTGCGATTGATGCTGGCCAAGCTAACGCCAGAGCAGAAGGCAAGACTGTCTCAGCCAGCGAATTCGCCTTTCCCGGCTGCGCTGATGCGGTATGGTGAGTCGGCCGGCGAGATGGTGAACGCCTTGTTGGCCGCAGGCCTGTCCGTGCCGCCTCTGGATGGGCTCACATTGGCTGACGCTTTGCGTGCGGATGACCCGAAGGTGATGCAGGCCTTGTTTGACCAAGGCCTGCGGGTGCGCGAGCGGGAGAGCGGTGACGTCCCGGTGCTGGTCGTCGCGCGCAAGCGGCACGATCTGACGGCGCGGTTGTTGGACGCTGGGGCCAACCCTAATCTGCATGACGGGTTCGGCATGAGTGCTGTGGCCTGGGCGGTGCGCCTAGGAGACGTCCAGGGCCTGAATCTGCTGTTGACCAAGGGAGGCAAGTTGGATGATGCTGTAAAGGGCAAGCCCATGGCCGTGCTGCATGAACTGGCCGTGCGCTCAGGAAGCGCGGCCATGCTGGCGCGGCTGGGCTGGGCAAGTGCCAGCCTGGCGCCGCTTTGCTTTGCCGGCCAGTGGGATCTGGAGGCCTTGGTGCTGGAAAGCGATGATGCGCGCTGGTCCTGGTTGCTGAGGCAAGGGTTTGGCAAGGCCTCGGGCGCAGACTGCTCCAAGTCATCAGCTAGTGAACGTCTGCTCATCTCTTTACTGGCGGATAAGGACTCCTACGAGGCCGGATGGAGCGGCGCACGTTTGACAAAACGCCTGCCCCAGCTGGCTAGGCGCTCACCGGTCTCACCGCAGTTCGGGCGCAAGGCGATGCGGGAGGCCGCGGATTCGGGGCGTCAGGACGTGGTGCAGGCGCTGCAAGGCTTGGGCTTCGCCTTGCCGCGGGGCAACGCGAAACCCATTGTGATGCACCCTGTCTCGGTAGGTGAGAGGGCTGCCATGGCCAAGCTGGCGGGAGACTACTATCTGCGTGGAGTGAGGGAGGTGGGTTCGCAGATTCGTCTGGGCGCTGACGGCCGCTTCGCCTTCATGTTGTCCTACGGTGCAGTGGACCAGGTTGCGCAGGGACAATGGAGCTTGCGCGGCAAAGAAGTATGGTTTCAGAGCGCGGATACGGCAGAGGCTCCTGGTTGGCAGCCTTATCGTCTTGAGCAGGTTGCCCAGTCTGGCGCGCCGCTTGAGGCTGGGCAATACCGCATCCAGGTGCGTTACCGCCAGCGCACGGTGGACAACGTCGCGGTAACAGTGTTTGGCTGCCAGGCTCCGCAGCGAGATCAGGGACTGACGCAAGGCAACGGCTGGACCAGCATGGGGATGGAGGGCAATATCTGTCAGATTGTTTTGCGTTACCCTGGCATTCAGCGCGGAAAACCCTATGTCTACGATTTGCCAGCTGCCGAGCGTGCGGCGGGGCGCCGGGATTTCGTATTCGAAGCGACACCTGGCAAGCAAGATGAATCGCAGCCGTTTCAGGCCCGTATGGCGCGAGAGGGCGAGAGCTTAGTGTGGCTGGATACTGACCGGCATTGGCGCTATGTCAAGCAATAAGTGCACTTGCGCCGGCAGACGGCTGGAGCCAACCAACCGGCGCTAGGTGCCGGATGATGCAGGCGCGTCAGCCGTCCTGGCGACCAACATAAGCTGGACAGGCAAATTTACGGAAGCTTGGCATCCTGTGGCGACCGGCGCAGTCGGCCGCGCATCAGCGGAGTGGCGATATGCATGCAGGCCATCGAGAGCATCATCTCTCCGGTAGGACAAGTTGGTTGCGGGCGGCGGTGCTCGGCGCAAACGATGGTCTGGTTTCCACCGCCAGCCTGATTGTAGGCGTGGCCGCCGCGCATGGCAGCCACAGCAATATTCTGGTGGCTGGCGCCGCAGGCCTGGTGGCCGGGGCGATGTCCATGGCGACTGGAGAGTATGTCTCGGTCCACTCGCAGAAAGACAGCGAGCAGGCGGCGCTCGAGCAAGAGCGCATGGAATTGCAGGCCAACGTCGCCGCGGAACACAAGGAGCTGGCGGGCATCTATGTGCGCCGCGGGCTGGAGCCGGCGTTGGCCAAACAGGTGGCGGAACAGTTGATGGCGCATGATGCGCTGGGCGCGCATGCGCGGGATGAGCTCGGCATCACCACCACCCAAAGCGCGCGGCCGTTGCAGGCGGCGCTGGCTTCGGCCGGCAGCTTCACTGTGGGCGCGATGTTCCCCATTGCGGTGGTGATGCTCTCCCCGCACAACCACCTGGTTCCCATTGTTTCCGCGGCTTCGCTGCTTTTCCTGGCGCTGCTGGGCGCCTTGGCGGCGCGGGCCGGCGGCGCGCCGGTCGCTGCCGGCGCGCTGCGGGTGACCTTCTGGGGCGCGCTGGCGATGGGAATCACCGCGGGGATCGGTTCGGCGCTGGGCGTCGTGGCGTGAGGCCATGTTTACCCTGCCGACCTGTTTATCCTTTGCTATCTGAGTCAACCGCCCCTAGCGTTTCCAGGCCAGCACCAGCACGCCGCCGGCGATCAAGGCAATGCCGCACCATTCGCGCAAGGCCGGGCGCTCTCCGAGGAAGGCGAAGGCGAATACCGCCACCAGCACCAGGCTGAACTTGTCTACCGGCGCGACCTTCGAGGCCTCGCCGATTTGCAAGGCCCGGAAATAACACGCCCAGGAAATGCCGGTGGCCACGCCGGACAGGCCAAGGAATAGCCAAGTCTTGCCCGGCAGCGCCAGCGGATTGCTCCACTTCCCGGTCAGCGCGACAAACAGCGACAGCACTAGGCCGATGATGCCGGTTCTGATCAGAGTGGCCAGATCCGAATCCACCCCCTTGATGCCGACTTTGGCGAAGATGGCTGTCAAGGCGGCAAATACCGCGGAGAGCAGCGCCCATAAGAACCAACCGGATGTGGCGAACATGGAGACCCCTGGTCTGAATGGATGATTAAGTCGTTCAGACTGTACAGGCTATCGCGGTTTGGCGAAACGTCATGCCATGACGGGCCAGGCGATGGGAGGAGCAGGCCAGGGACGTGGCGGAGTCCGATGCCGGCGGAGAGGCCGGCACCGGCTTTCACAGGCTTTGCAGGTAGGCTGTCAGCGCGTGAAGGTCATCGGCAGACAAAGTCTTGATGATGGCCTGCATCGCGACCGCGGAAGGCCGCTGGGGGCTTTCAAACACATGCAGTTGTTTCATCAGGTATGGCGCATGCTGTCCGGCGAGCCGTGGCCCTTGATCAGTGCCTTCGGCGCGCGGGCCGTGGCAGGCTTGGCAAGCTGGCGTGCCGCTGCTTTCCTTGCCTTGCTCGTAGATCAGCTTGCCGGCCGCGATGAGGTTTTCATCGCGCTTGGCGGGGTTCGGCGCGGGTTTCTGCGCGGCGAAATACGCCGCCACGCCCATGATCTGCTCATCGCTCAGCCCGCCGGCCACGCCCCACATATAGTCGTGCGCGGCGTCGTCGCTGCGGCTTTTGGCGCGGAACATCTGCAGTTGCTGCTGCAGGTAGGCGGCTTGCTGTCCGGCCAGTCGAGGAAACAGCGGCGAGATGCTGTTGCCGTCGGCCATATGGCAATTGGCGCACCAGGCCCGCGCCAGCTGTTCCGGCGTTTGCTCCGCCAGCGCCTGAGAGCCCAGGAGCAGCAGGCCCAGCAGTATGGATGTCTTGCCAGGTTTCATGTCTACTCTCCGGTTCAGAACGCTATCCAGGTATACAGATAGGTTACGTTGTTGTTGCGCGCGTTGCGTCCGTTGCCATCGTAATTGCTGCTGGCGCCCTGGTATTTGAGGTAGCCGGTGTACTGCAGACCCAAACGCCAATAGGGCTTGATCATGTAGTTGAGTTCCGCGGCGTAGCCGTTGGTGTTAGGGCTGCCGGTCACCGGGTAATACACATTGTCGGCGGAGCCGGTTTCCGAGAAATAGCTCAGCGTCAGGCCATAGGTGCGCTGATACCAATAGCTGCCCTTGAGCCGGAAAGAGTTCAGCGAGCTGCTGGGGTTTTGCCTATCTACGCCCAGGTGAGAGGCGTCCCAGTCGGTGTGTTCGTGGATCAGCGAGGCCTGCGTGGTGAAAATGTGCGGGTCGGACAGATATTGATATTGCGCGTCTACGCCGGTATCGCGGAAATGGTCGGAAGGCGAACCCGCGTCGGTGGGATCGATGTTCACCCGTGCATCGAGGCCAAAGGTGCCAAGCTCCAGCGAGTTGACGCTCCAGTCATGGCTATAGGCGAAGCGCCAATAGGGGTTGGTGCCGCTCAGCCGGTTGGAGAGAGTCACGCCGTTCTTCAAAAAGGACGAGCCGCCCTTGGCTACCCGATAGCCGCCCAGTTCAAAATACCAAGACTTGTTCAACAAACCGTAGGCGCTCAGGCCCGCTACCTGCTGCGCCAAGCCGCCTTCAATCAGCGTAGTGGGCGGGGCAATGCTCCAGGCGCTGTTCAGATGGGTCGTCTGGAAGGGGTAGCCGAAGGCCGGTGTGGAATTCCACGCGTCCTGCACCGTGGGGTTGTTATTGAAAGACAGGCCGTAGATCAGGTCCAGATTGGCTCGGGCGATATGGTCCGTCAGCCGCCAGTCGTTGTTGTCCGCAACGGTGTGGCCGGAAAATGCCGTGCCGCCCGGATTCTGGTTCAGCGCGTTGTAAGTCCATTGCGAAAACAGGCCGAAATGGTCGCCCAGCTTGCCTGCGACAAACAGGCTGCCGCCCTCAATTACGCCGTCGTTCTGGCGCGGATAGGCGGCATTATTGCCTTGGGTGCTGCCGACATGGGAAACCGAGCCGGTAGCCATGGCGGCCAGGGGAAACAGTTTGGTGGTGCCCAGGGTGTAGCCGGACAGCTTGAACAGCCGGCCATACGGTGTCAGTTCCGGAAAACTGACATGGCAGGCGATACAGGCTTCGCCGGTTTGCCTGGCATAGCTGGGCAGCGCCTGGGAGGCGTCGGGCCACGCCAGCAGAGCGCACATTGCGCAAGTTGTCAGCCAAGCCAGCAATCGATGGATGCGCATGGTTTCTCCCGGATGGTATAGACCCAATCACCTTTGTGGTTATAGGCGGCAATCGGGAATGGAGGAAACCAAATGGCTTTACTGTTTTTGATGCAGGTTAAAAATAACCGTCGCCAGAGCAAGGGCCATCAATCCGCATCAGCCATGCATGGTTGCTGACTGGCCGGCTGATGCGATCACGCCAGCGTCATCCAGCCGTGATAGCCAACATACAGTCCAACCAGCGCGATCAGGCCGCTGGAGAAGTACGGCGCTTTGCGCGCAAACTCGCCAAAGCCGTTCCAGCGGCGGGAAACATGCTTCACGCTGATGGCGGCCAGCACCCCGGAGGCAACCATGGTCAGCGCCAGGCCTATGCTGAAACACAGCACCAGGGCCGCGCCCAGCGCCACCTTTTTTAATTGCAGGCAGAGCAGCAGCACGGTGATCGAGGCCGGACAGGGAACCAGGCCGCCGGTCAGGCCAAACATGACGATCTGGCCGGTGCTCACCTCGCGGTTGGCGAAGCGGTGCCGGATGTCGTTGGCGTGGGCCAGTTCGTGCGGATCCTGATAGCCCGGCGCCGACACATCCAGGCCGGCGTAATCTTTCACCGCATGGCCGTGGCCGTGCTCGATGTATTCCACATCGTAGTCATGGCTGTGGCCATCGTGGCCCAGCCGCAAGCGCGCGACGAATGCGTGCGGCTCGGGAATATCCTGCTCGGATTCGACAAAGCCATCGCGCTGGGCAAAGCTGAAACGCTGGCGGGCGCCGTCCGCCCGCTCCGTTTCAAGATGGACTTGATCCGCAGGCCAGACGTGGCCATGGCGGCCATCGCGATACAGGCGGAAGCGCGGCGGGACGCCGTCTTCAAATATCTCCAGCCGCACGGCGCCATGGCCGGTATCGATGAATTTGGCCTCGTCGTGATGATGGTGATGATCGTCATGCCCATGGCTGTGCGCGGACTGCTGACTGCGCCAAGTGCGCCAAATCATCCATGCGGCCACGCCCAGAATCAGCGCGCCGGAGGCCAGCTGGAAATACGGCTCGGTGGCTTCGGCGTTCCAGTTGCGGCCAAAGTACAAACCGGCCATGGCGATGGCCCACACCACCGCTGTGTGAGAAAGCGTCGCCGACAGGCCCAGCAGCGCGGCTTGTCCAACCGTGCCGCGGATGGCGATGATGAATGCGGCCATCATGGTTTTGGAATGGCCTGGCTCCAGGCCATGCAAGGCGCCCAGCGCAATGGCGCTGGGGATGAACAGCCAGGCATTGCCTTGTAGCAACAGCGTGGAGAATTCGGTCATAGCGGTTTCCTGTGGACATTTTGCGCTGCTGAGTATACTGCCCCCCAGTATAAATATGCTACCCTCCAGTATATTTTTTGAGTTTGGAACAGAGCACATGGCGCATACCGTACGCGACAAAGCCAAATTGCTGGCGCGAGTCAGACGGATACAAGGGCAGGCATCGGCGCTGGAAAAACAGCTGGATGAGGGCGGAGAGGATTGTGTGGCGATCCTGCAGCAGATCGCCGCCATCCGAGGCGCGGTCAATGGTTTGATGGCCGCGGTGATCGAAGGCCATCTGACCGAGCATCTGGTGAACGAGCCGGAGCTGGCCCACCGTCAGGAAGACCTGGCGGTGGTGCTGCAAGTGATCAAGTCTTACCTGAAGTAGCCTCGATTCGCTCGGTTGTCATCAGAAAGACAAGCTGGACAGCCAGGCCGCGCCGGCGCCGGCGGCCACCACCAGCCAGGGCGGGAGCTTCCACCGCATCAGCGCCAAGAGGGCCAGCAGAGCCAGGCCGAAGTCGGACAGCTGGAAAATCGCGCTGCTCCATACCGGGTGGCACCATGCGGCGAATAGCAGGCCCACCACGGCGGCATTGACCCCGGCCAACGCGGCGCGGGCGCGCCGCTGGTGTCGCCACGACTCCCAAAATGGCAAGACGCCGGCCACCAGCAGAAACGATGGCGCGAAGATGGCGAGCAGGCAAATCGCCGCGCCCGGCCAGCCGGAGATGGCTGCGCCGAGAAAAGCGGCAAAGGTGAACAGCGGCCCCGGCACGGCCTGAGCCAAGCCATAGCCGGCCAGAAAGGTTTCGTTGTCCACCCAGCCCGGCGGCACCACCGCCGCCTGCAACAGCGGCAGCACGACGTGCCCGCCGCCGAAAACCAGCGCGCCGGCGCGGTAGAAGGCGTTGATCAGCGATAGCGGGAGGCTGGGCCAGAGTCCGGCGGCCAGCGGCAAACCGATCAGCAGCGCAAAAAACAGACCCAGCAGCAGCGCGCCGTAGCGGCGACGCACGGCAATCGGCAGCGGCGCGCGCGCGACATCGTCGGCAGGCTTGAGCCAGGCCGATCCGAGCACTGCCGCCGCCGCCAAAATAGCGATTTGCCCGGCCGCGGCTGGCCAGGACAGCGCCAGAATGGCCGAAACGGCGGCGATGCCAAAGCGCGGAACATCGGTGCATAGCGAACGCGCCATGCCCCATACCGCCTGGGCCACCACCGCCACCGCCACAATCTTTAGCCCATGCAGCGCGCCGGCGGGAGCGGCCTGACCCCAGGCCGCCATGCCCCTTGCCAGCAAGGCCAGCGCCAGGGCCGATGGCAGGGTGAAACCCAACCAGGCTGCGGCGGCCCCGCGCGCGCCGGCGCGAGACAGTCCCAGCGCGATGCCGAGCTGGCTGCTGGATGGCCCGGGCAGAAACTGGCATAGCGCCACCAAGTCGGCGAAGCTGTGTTCGCTCAGCCAGGCCCGGCGCATCACGAACTCAGACCGGAAGTAGCCCACATGGGCGATGGGCCCGCCAAACGAAGTCAGGCCCAGCCGCAGGAAAATCAAAAAAATCGCCCACGCGCTATCGGTCGTGGTTTCTAGCTTGGTCGACACAGTCGCATACTCTTTGTTGAAGTCAGCAGGCAAAGCACGGCTTGCACATGGCGCTATGTTCTTACCATGGTTTGCCTGTCTGCGCGACCGCTCGGCAAACGTTGAAGGTCCCTATGCGAGCTTCAGCAGCGACATCCCGGTGACGATCAGGGCGATGCCTAGCCAGCCCCGACGGCTGAGGTGTTGTTTGAACAATGCCCAGCCGGCGATGGTGGTCAGAAAAATGCCGGTGCCGCCCCAGATCGCATAGGCAATGGATAGATCTATGCCTTTGACGGCCTGCGACAAGGCGGTAAAGGAAACCAGAATCGACGCGATGCCCAACGCGCCGAAGCCGCGGCGGCGGAAGCCATCCGAGTATTTGATGAAAATATTCGCCGCCACTTCCAGCAGGATGGCTAGCAGCATGAAAACGTAGTGTATCCATTGAGCGTTTTGCATCGGTTTACTCCTGCGCCGGCTTGGCGCTGAGGTTCACCAGCACGACGCCGGCGATCAATACGCTCATGCCAAGCAGCTTGAGCGTGCCGACTTCTTCCCTGAAGTAGTGGTAGCCGATGAAGGTGATGGCGATCAGTCCCAACGTTTCCCACGTCGCGTAGGCAGAGGCAATCGGCAGCGATTTCATGGCGGTTGCCAGGAAGAAGAACGAGAGGCCGATCATGGCGTACATGAATAGCAGGGCAGACCAGCCGCCCGAATCCGCCACCCATTTCATGATGGTGACGCCGATGACTTCGACCGTGACGGCGGCAAACAGGAATAACCAGGGACGTAAATGCATGAGAGCTTTGGCTTGAAAAAAACGCAGTCTGCCTCAGCATTCTTGATGGTAAAAGATCATATCCATCTGATTTATTGATAATATGCGCGTATGCGATGGACACTAGATCAATTGCAGCAGTTTGCGATGACGGCTGAACTCGGTTCTTTCAGCGCCGCCGCGCGCCATCTGGGCAAGGCCCAATCGGCGGTCAGCACCGCCATCGGATTGCTGGAGGCCGACTTGGGCGTGGAGCTGTTCGACCGTTCGCGGCACCAGGCCAAACTGACGGATGCCGGCCAATTGCTGCTGATGGAGGCGCAAGAGCTGTTGCGCCAGGCGCGGGCGCTGGATCTGCGCGCGCGTTCTCTGAGCGAGGGCGGCGAGGCCAAGCTGTCCCTGGCCTTGGACGAGGCGCTGCCCTATACCGCGGTCAGCACGCTGATCCGGGAAATTTCCAGGACCTTCCCCGATCTGGAGCTGACCTTGCTCAACGGCACGGCCGCCGAGGTTGCCGATTATGTCGCCTTGCAGCGCGCGCAGGTGGCGTTTCACTTTGACCGCGGGCCGGTGGACGCCGGTTTCGAGCAGCGATGCGTCGGCGGCGTCGCGCAGGGCGTGTTTGTGGCCAGCGGTCATCCGCTGACCGCGAAACAGCCAGTCAGCCGCAAGGATCTGCTGCGGCATCGCCAGTTGCTGATGCATGCCGATGATGTCAACGAAACCGCATACAGTCCCAAGGTATGGCGCTCTGACAGCTTTTACAGCATCGCCGAGATGGCGGCGCATGACTTGGGTTGGGCCATCCTGCCGGTCAATGTGGCAAAGGATGAAAGTTATCGGCAGCAATTGCAGCAGCTGTCCTGCCCGGCCTTGGCTTTGCCGCGGCTGTCCGTGCGCATGCTGTGGCTGCAGGGCATGTCCTTGAGCAAAACTGCTCAATGGGTGGAAACGCGGTTTGGCCAATTGCTGTTGCAAAGCCCCGGCTGATTCTTGCCGCACGCCCGCTCTGTCATTTCGCATCTAAGTTTTGATGGCATCTGATGTTTTGCGTGCCTTGAGGCCGCGTCGCCACGCCGTGGCGGTTTGCGCTCGGTATATCCCTTTGCTATATGCAATAGCATGATGATTCAAGCATGAAGCCATGGCGAGCGGTTGGCTTCTCTCTGCGGCGCAAGTACCAGCATGATTCAGATGGCCGAGAGGGGCGCATCTCCTGTGCCCTTTCCCTCGCGCATGCTGGAGGCGCCAAGAGCCGTTCTGCGCCTGGCAGATCCGATCGCTTCAACGGCAGCAGTCATATCCCAGTCTCGATCAAGAACCAACGCAAGCACGCGCCGAATGTGCTGCGGGATGGCTCGCAACAGCGTATTGCCTGAGCGCAGGCATAAAACGGAGAGCAGGATGAGCGACATGAGCGAAACGCCCCCGGAAGCGACCACGGGCTATCGGTTTGCCAGCCCTTGGGACAAGCTGGATTTGCCGCGAGACAAGCTGCGGCGACAATATAAACATGACTGCGCGGATGTGGAACGCAATGCCAAAGGCTATGTGATTCGGGTCAAGGGCCTGCATCGCGCGCTGCAGCCGTATCAATACGGCCTGCCCGCCGACCAGCAGCGCGCGCGCGAACTGATTGCGCAGGACGGCTACAGCTGGGCGGAGTTGTTCGAACTGGAGCTGTTGGCGGTGAGCCTGGCCACAGAGGAGCAATTCGGCATCTTGACCGCGCATTGGCGCGAGGCGGCGCCGGTCGGCGTGGGCCGCAACGATCTGTTCCGCGTTGTGCTGGCGGGGCAGCAGCGCTACTTCAAAGTGCTGCGGCGGGAGAGAGCGCTGGACCGGCTGCGGCTGCATCTCGGTGCGTTCACGCTGCTGCTGGCGGCGGCGCTGTTCAGCTATTTTCTCTGGACGCCGTCGGCTTCGGCCAGCTCGCTGGCCTTGGCCGGCCTGTTCGGCATACTGGGTTCCTTCACCAGCATCTTGATGCGCATTCAGGATGCCGGGCAGAACCTGAACGGCCAGACCAGCGCCGGCATCGCGACGCTGATGGATGGTTCCTGGAGTCTGTACCTGGCCTTGTTGAGCGGCGTGCTGTTCGGCATTCTCGGCTTCTATGCGTTTGCGGCGGATATCGGCGGCCATTTTCTGTCATGGGACCTGATCCCCAATATCGAGCCCAAGGCCGGCACGGTTTGTCCCGGCGCGGGCCACGGCGGCTGCCTGCCCTATCTGGCCGGGGCAGCCGATTATGGCAAGATGGCGGTGTGGGGATTTTTCTTCGGCTTTGCCGAGAAGTTCATCCCCGACGTGTTGACCAAGCTGGCCAATGCGAGGAGCGCAGGTCGGCCTGACGCCCCATAGTCGTAAGCAAGGGCCATGCGCTGTCCGCCAGGATAGCGGCGGCCCTTGCGGCTGTCCTGGGCTCCATGTCATGTGAAAGATACTCGACAGCTGCTTTGCGTCCGCCGTTGTTTTGCCGCCAGTCAGGTTTCCTTGAGTCCAAGCGATGGCTGTGCCATGCTTTGTGCAGTGCAGCAATTGCGAGATGACGATGCTCGGACGGGGCGGCAAGCTTACTCTCAGCTTGGCTTTGCAGGGCGGGGGCGCCCATGGGGCCTTTACCTGGGGCGTGCTGGATGCCCTGTTGGAGGCGGGCGTCTATCGATTCGATGGCTTGAGCGGCGCCAGCGCCGGCGCGATGAACGCGGTGGCCGTGGCGCATGGCTTGAGCGGCGGCGGTCCCGACGAGGCGAGAGAGGCGCTGTCCGCCTTCTGGACCCAGGTCGGCGAGAGCCTTCCGGAAGAAATGACGCGGCCGCTGCCTTTGGGGCCAGACTCAAAGGCCCCGCCTGGCCTGCGGATGGCCTGGCACCTGACGCAATGGTTTTCGCCGTATCAGCTCAATCCGCTCGATTACAATCCGCTGCGCGCCATCATCGAATCCTTGTTTGATTTTGAGCGCATCCGTCGCGCCTCCCCGGTGCAGCTGTTCGTGGCGGCCACCCATGCCAACAGCGGCCATCTGAAACTGTTCCGCAATGCCGATATCTGCGTGGATGCCTTGCTGGCTTCCGCCTGTTTGCCATCGCTACAGCAGGCGGTGGTGATAGACGGCGAAGCGTACTGGGATGGCGGGTTCGCCGCCAATCCGGCGGTGTTCCCCCTGTTCAAGTTTTGCCGCAGCGACGACATCCTGCTGGTGTTGCTCGCGCCTATGTGTCATGGCGACACGCCGCGCACCGCCGATGAGATTCAGCGCCGCGCGGCGACGCTGGGCTTTAACAGCGCCTTCCTGCGCGAGATGCGCTTGTTCGCCCTGCTGCAGGAAATGGCCGACTCGCCCAGGCTATGGCGCGGCTGGCTGGAGCGCCGGCTCAAGGCCGCGCGGTTTCATTTGATCGAGGCGCAGGATCTGCTGTCCGGCATGGATGCCTCCAGCCGGGCGTTGACCTATGGCCCGTTTCTGGCCGGGCTGCGAGATGAAGGGCGGCAGGCTGCGCTGGCGTGGATGGATCAGCATGGCGGCAAGGTCGGGCGTCGTTCCAGCGTAGACATCAGGCAGCTGTTTCTGCCGTTCTGAGCGTGTTGGCTTGCCGACAACAAACCATGCATGCGACGGCGGACGCTGCGCGCAAGGGATCATGCAAGACTCACTCCCACCACCTGCCAGACTTAATCTGGGTAGACAATTGACCGCATGATGATCGATCCGTACTATCGATAGCATGAACAGGAATGAAATGCCGATCGCCCGCCTGCAACCGTGTTGTCCAGCACGGCCGGGGACCGTGCGCGTCTAGCATTCGCATTCCACCATCCTTGGCCGCCGCGTGTTTCAACCGGCGGCCTTTTTCATGTCTGGAGAAACCATGCAGCTGCATCTGTACGATACCTGGCACCGCGCTGTCCGCTTGTTCACGCCCTTGCATGCGGAGCGCGTCGGCCTGTACTGCTGCGGCCCTACGGTTTACGACTACGCCCACATCGGCAATCTGCGCACCTATCTGTTCGAGGACACGCTGCGCCGCGCGCTGGAGTTCAATGGCTATGCTGTGCGTCATGTGGTCAATATCACGGATGTCGGGCATCTGGTGTCGGACGGGGATGAGGGCGAGGACAAGATGGAGGCGGGCAGCCGGCGCGCTGGCGGCGCCTCGGCCTGGGACATCGCCGCGCGCTTCACCGAGGCTTTCCAGCAGGACTTGGCCGCGCTGAATGTCTTGCCGCCCACGCTATGGAGCCGGGCGACCGATCACATCGCCGAGCAGATAGCCTATATCGCCGCGCTGGAGGCCAAGGGCTATGCCTATCGCACCGACGATGGCATCTACTTTGATACCTCGCGCCTGGATGATTACGGCCGCTTGGCGCGGCTGGATCGCGCAGGCCTGCAGGCGGGCTCGCGCGTGGGGCTGGGCGCCAAGCGCAGCGCCACGGACTTTGCGTTGTGGAAATTCAGTCCGGCAGGCCAGCAGCGGCAGATGGAGTGGGCCAGCCCCTGGGGCGTTGGCTTTCCGGGCTGGCATATCGAATGCTCGGCGATGTCGGCCAAGCATCTGGGGCCATGGTTCGACATCCATTGCGGCGGCGAGGACCACATTCCGGTCCATCACAGCAATGAGATCGCCCAGAGCCAGGGCTGTCATGGCACCCGCGCCGCCAATTTCTGGATGCATGGTTATTTCCTGCAACTTGATGACGCCAAGATGTCCAAGTCCAGCGGCGATTTTTTACGGCTGCAGACGCTGATCGACCGCGGCTACGATCCGCTGGCCTATCGCTACCTGAACTTGACCGCGCATTACCGCAAGCAAATGAATTTCAGCTGGGAAGCCATGGACGCCGCCAGCCTGGCGCTGGACAAGCTGCGTCGGCAGTATGCGGCCTGGCCGGAAGGCGGCGAGGTCGATGGCACCTTTGTCGAGGCGTTTACCGCTGAAATCAATCAGGATCTGAATACGCCGCGCGCGCTGGTGCTGGTGTGGGGGCTGGTCAAGAGCAAGTGCCGAGAGGGCGACAAGAAAGCCACGCTGCGTCATTGCGACCGCGCATTGGGCTTGGATTTGGATGGCTGGCAAGCGATGGCGGCGGAGATTCCCGCGGCTGTGCTGGCGCTGGCGAAATCGCGCGAGGCGGCGCGGGCGGCGCGCAATTGGCAGGAGGCGGACGCGCTGCGCGCCGCCATCCTGGATCAAGGCTATGCGGTGGAGGATGGCCCGGACGGGGCGCGAGTCAAACCGCTTGTTTGAGTAGCCTGCTTATCAGGTTCAGTGCGAACCGCCGGAAGCGGAGATCTGCGCAGCCTGCCCGCTCTCTATCACTTGGCGCACGGTCATGCCGCTGGCCAGCGTGAAGAACTTGTGCCAGTTGGTGGCCTTGTCCGAGGTGAAGTGGGAGAGGGCGCTGCGCTCCTCTCCGTCGAGCAGGACGAGCGAAGAGACTTTCCAGAATTGGCTCTTGTTCATTTCGCCGATGTCCATCGCCAATAGCGAGCTGCGCATGCGCAGATAGCCGGTGCAGATCACCAGCAATGCGATCACGGTGATGATGGTGACGTTTTTCCAGAAGCGGTTTCTCATTATGGTGCGTTTCCTTGCGGGTAATCGTTTACTTGAGCGATGGGCCGGACGGCAGCGCGTCATTGACCTTGTCGCCGGCGCGGCGGATCACGGCGATGCCGATCGGCCTCTTGTCCAGCGCGCGGCCCAGCGCCTGGTTTTCCAGAACGCGGCGACCGCGCTTGGGCTCGTCAGCGGCCTGCGAAGCGTCTTTCTTGCTGAAGATGCCGGCTGCTGCCAGGTGGGAGAGCAAGGCCAGGGCCAGCATCGCCGCCAGTTTGTATGTCGAAATCATTTTTGAGTCTCCAGCAATGTGGGCCGGATCTCAGGGAGACGGGCCGGCATGTCATGACATACGATATCGCAGCCTTGGCCAAGTTCTCGTAAATTAATAGATATTTACAGCTTTGATTGTTTTCTGCGCAAGTTGATCTGGCCTGTTTTCTTGTTTGCAATAAAAAAGCCGGAGCAAGCTCCGGCGGGTTGTGGGATGGCGGTGGTTTGCTTCCGCGGGCTGTCGCCTACGGTTTTGATGGCGGCATGGCTGTCGGCGGTCAAGCGGGCGGTAAATGACAAACGGCCATCAAGACGATGGCCGTTCCTGCGGTTTATTCGCTGCGCGAGGGCGGCGTCAGCACCGTATCTTGCGCTTCTGGCAACAGGTCCGGGTAGTCGCGGCTGTAGTGCAGGCCGCGGCTTTCTTTGCGCTGCATGGCGGAGCGGACGATCAGCTCGGCGGTTTCCACCAGGTTGCGCAACTCGATCAAATCATTGCTGACGTGGAAGTTGCTGTAGTACTCGTCAATCTCGTCTTTCAGCAGATCGATGCGGTGCAGCGCGCGTTCCAGCCGCTTATTGGTGCGGACGATGCCGACATAGTCCCACATCGCCCGGCGCAGCTCGTCCCAGTTGTGGCTGATCACCACCTCCTCGTCCGGGTCGGTGACGCGGCTGTCGTCCCAGGCCGGAATGGCCGGCAGCTTGATGGCGTCCGCCGCCAGAATGTCCGCCGCTGCAGCCTTGCCGATCACCAGGCATTCCAGCAGCGAGTTGCTGGCCAGCCGGTTGGCGCCATGCAGTCCGGTATGCGCCACTTCGCCCACGGCGTACAAGCCGGTCACGTCGGTGCGGCCGGCCAGGTCGGTCACCAGGCCGCCGCAGGTGAAGTGCACGGCGGGCACCACTGGAATCGGCTGCTGGGTGATGTCTATGCCCAATTCCAGACAATGGGCGTAGATATTGGGGAAGTGTTCCTTGATGAACTGGGCCGGCTTATAAGAGATGTCCAGATACACGCAGTCCAGGCCGTGCTTCTTCATCTCGAAGTCGATGGCGCGGGCGACGACGTCGCGCGGCGCCAGTTCGCCGCGCGGATCGTGCTGCGGCATGAAGCGGGTGCCGTCCGGCAGCTTCAGAATGCCGCCTTCGCCGCGCACCGCCTCTGAAATCAGGAAGGATTTGGCATGCGGGTGGTACAGGCAGGTCGGGTGGAACTGCATGAACTCCATATTGCCGACGCGGCAACCAGCGCGCCAACCCATGGCGATGCCGTCGCCGGTGGCAGTGTCCGGATTGGTGGTATAGAGATAGACCTTGCCGGCGCCGCCTGAGGCCAGGATGGTGTGTTGGGCGGCAATGGTCACCACTTCGTCGCTCTGTTTGTCCAGCGCGTACACACCATAGGCACGCTTGCCCGGCAGGCCCAGCTTCTGAGAAGTGATCAGATCGATGGCTATATAGTGTTCCAGCTCGGTGATGTTCGGGTGAGCCTTGATCTTCTGTCCCAAGGTGCTGGTCACGGCGGCGCCGGTGGCGTCGGCGGCATGGATGATGCGGCGGTGGCTGTGGCCGCCTTCGCGCGTCAGGTGGTAGCCGGTTTGGTGCTCGTCGTCGCGGGTGAAGGGCACGCCGAGTTTGATCAGCCAGTCTATCGCTTCCTTGGAGTGCTCGACGATGAAACGCGTGGTGTCTTCGTCGCACAGCCCGGCGCCGGCGATCAATGTATCGCGGATGTGGTCTTCTACCGAGTCCTCGGTATCCAGTACCGCGGCAATACCACCCTGCGCATAGGTAGAGCTGCCTTCCAATAGATCGCGCTTGGTGATCAGGCCCACCTTGCGTTTTTCCGCCAGATGGAGCGCCAGCGTCATCCCGGCCAGACCGCTGCCGATAATCAGAACATCAAATTTGAGCATATATAGAGTGTCCACGGCAGGCACATCGCGTGCCAAACGCATGCCAGCGTAGCAGAATCGGCAGCGGGCGCGTAGCCATCCGCGCGTCCCGGGAAGGGTAGATTACGGTTTGTTTGCAGCGAATCAAGATACCCCTTCTTCATATCTATTGAATTTTCAGTGGCTTGCTCCTCTCTTTGGGTTTTGTTGCGAATTTCCTTCAATTTTTCTCGCAAAAGGTGTTGACGAGGGTGAGGCCCGGGCGTATAGTTCGGCTCCTCAGCTGACGCAGCGAACGAAACCAGCCGAACGAAACAGGTTCCGGCGGCGGTCGCAGCGAAGGCACTGCTCTTTAACAGAACGAATAACCGATAGGTGTAAGTGCTTGGCGAAAGCCAAATA
>NZ_JAELTR010000047.1:0-32957 GCF_016428945.1 Chromobacterium sp. ASV23 | reverse complement strand
GCGGGCACGCCGGCCAGCACATTGATGCGATGGCGGCGGATGGCGTCGATGAGCGCGTCGTGATCGACAGTGCAGCTAAACGGGTATTCCAGCACCGGCACCGGCGAATGCGACAGCGCGCCATGGGTGAACAGCAGGCTGGTGTAGAGGTCGCCGGCGAAGAACAGATTGGCGACGCGGTCGCCTGGCCGCAGCTGGCGCGCCAATCCGGCGCCGAAGGCGCGGACGAAGGCCTGCCATTCGCCGCGGCTGAACACCGACAGCTTGCCGTCGCCGGTGGAGCCGCCGGTCTTGAAGACATGGCCATCGAGCGGGGCGGCTGTCAGCGCCGGCCAGCGCGATAAATCCTGGGAGTTTTGCCAAAAGGCGGCGGGATCGACCGGGGGCAGGTCGGCCAAGCGCCAGCCTTGGGCGGGCAGGCCGTGGTACAGCGTGTTGTAGTGCGGCGAATGGGTGCGGGCGTGTTCGACCAGCGAGATCAGTTTCGGATTCATGATTATGTGTGTACATGCCGGCGGCAGGGCGCCGGCCGGGTTTCAGCGTCTAAGGTCCAGTACCAGCGGGGTTTTGCCGCTGTGCGCATGGCGGCGGAATTCGCCGGCTGGCGTGGCGATGATGTCCAGCTGGAGCAGCCGGCCGCTGACCACCTCTTGCAGCATGGGGTCTTGCAGCAGGCGTTCACGTAGAGTCCGCGGATCGCCGTCGGCCAGCAGCTGGATGCGGTCGCCGCCGTTGTCGGCGTGGTCTACCAGCCATTGCAGCGGCAGGCCTATCTGCTCGCTCAGCGCCGCCGGGTTGATGAAGATGGTGCCCGCCCGCAGCAGCGCGCCGTGGCGGCCGGCCAGGCGGAAGCGCGGCGCGGCCAGGCCGCAGGGGCAGGGGCCGGGCAGCCATTGGCCGAGGTCGCCCAGGTCGTAGCGCTCCACGCGCTGCGCCTCGCGTTCGCGCGAGGTGAACACCAGGCGGCCGATTGCGCCGGGCGCGGCCGCCTGGTCGCTGTCGGTTTCCAGTATCTCCAGCCACTGGGCAGCCGCCAGCAGATGGAATTCGCCGTCGCCGCCGTGCGCGCAGGCGTGGCCCAGCGGCCCGGCGTCGACCGAGCCATACATCGCCGAGCATATCCGCTCCACGCCGAAGCTGCCGATATAGGCGCGCTGGCCGTCGCTGATGTGCTCGCCGCCGCAAAACACTTTGCGCACGCCGCCGTAACGACGCAGCACTGCGCTTTCGCATTCGAACAGCCTATGCACGGTGCCGGGCATGCCGATCAGGGTGTTGATCTTCTGTTCGACGATGAAGTGGGCGATTTCGCTGAAGTCGTCGTCGGACGGGCCGCCCATTGGGTACTGGGGCACGCCCAGGTAGTCCAATATCGTGAAGAAGCTCAGCATGCCGCCATACATCTTGCCGCCATACAGCAGGTTCATCGCGCGGTCGGTGGCCGGGTCCAGCCCCGCCGCCAGCATGCCGTCGGCAGCGGCTCGCATATGGTGGTGGTAGTCGCGGTAGCTGACGCCGGCCAGCTTGGGCGCGCCGCTGCTGCCGCCGCTGCGGAAGAATAGCTGGGCCTTGGCGTTGGGCGGCTGGTTCTGGAAGTCAGTCTTGTTCATCACCGGCAGCCGGGCCAGGCCTTCCGGCTCGGTCGGCAGGGCGTCCAGATGGGCGTGGCCGGGCAGCGCGGCGGCGTCCAGACTGACCGATACCCGGCGTGACAGCCGCTGCAGCGCATAGACGCCGTCGTGCGGCTCGCCGTGGTAGCCATCGTGCATGCGGCCGGCCGGGGCAACGCGGCTGATGCCGGCCGCCAGCAGCAGGCGGCTCAGCTCCGGCAAGCGCGCGGGCGGCGCAATCAGGCCGCAGCTTTGCAGATGGGTGCGCCAGGGGCGCAGGATGCGGGCAAGCGCGGCGCGCGGAGCCGGTCTGAGCTCTACGCTGCGGAACAGCGGCGACGGCGCCAGTTCCTGATCCATACTCCAGGCCAGTCGCCAGCCTTCGCCGGTCAGCAACTGTCCCTGACTATCGGCAAAGGCCTGGTCCAGGCGGTGAAAAGCCATGCGGGTGCTGATCTCGGCGGCTTCCTGCAAGTCCGGCGTCAAAGCCGGCCACAATGGCGCGCGCCGCTGCAGCGCGGCGGAGAGCCGGCTTGCCATACCGCGGATCACGGCCGGGTCGTCGCTGTCCACCAGCAGCGCTTGCGGGCTGGAGCAAGCTTGCTGGTCGTAGCGGCAGACATCGTCGGCCAGGGCGTCCAGCTGCTCGTCGCTGGCGGCGGCGGGATCGAGATAGGCGAAGCTGATGCGGTGCCCCCAGTCTATCCAGCGGCAGCCGGGCGGCAGCTGGGCGCGGATGGCTGACAGCGCGGCGTCGCCGCCCCAGGTCGATACGCCGTCCGCATCGGCCAGCAGCTGCGAGAGCTCGGTGTTCGCTGCCGGCAGCACGGCGATATGTTCGGCCAAGCGGCCGCTGGTGTCGTGATGCAGCAGCTCGGCCAGCAAGCGCGCGCTGAGCCCTTGATCGCTGCTGCTGGGGCGCAGCCAGTTGACATTGCCGGCCAGTAAGCCTTCCAGCGCCGCCAGGAAGGGCAGCAGCGCGGCGTTGGCGGGCGTGACGTGCAGCACCAGGCCCAGCGGCCGCCAGGCTTCGAAGCGGGGCTCGCGGTAGTCGCGGCGGCGCAGGGAAAATGGCCGCTCGCCGAGTTCCCGCTCCCGCTTGGCTTGCAGCGCCTCGCGGCGGCAGAGGGCGGCCAGTTGCGCGCGCGAGGCCGCATCCAGCAAGGGGTGATGCTCGGCCGCGATGAGGGCTAGCGCGAAGCGTTCGGCGCAGGACAACACCGTCTCCACGTCCAGCGGCGCGGCCAGGGTATCGGCAAGGCGGGGGCGCAGCACGTCCAGCGCGGCATCGAGCGCCAGGTCGCTGCGCAATTCTCCATGGATCAGATACATATCAGGACTCCTTGATCAGTTCAGACGCCGCCATGGCGCAGCTGCGGCTCTTGCTGGTGCCGGCTCGGCCCAAGAGTTCGAACCAGTCGGTGGCCAGGCCGCAGCCGCAGCGCTCGGCCGGCTGCAGCACGGCCAGATCGCTCAGCAACATGCTGTGCGCCGGGCTGGAGGTGATGTAGGGCGAAGCCAGGTGCAGGAAGCCCGGCTGGCCGTAAGGCAGGCGGGCCAGGGTGGCGGTGTCGCGGATCCAGGCGCGCGCCCAGCTGGGAACGTGCAGGCGGTGGCGCGGGCATTCGTTATAAGGCACCGGGTGCTCGACCGAGCCGTAGCCGTCGCGGCAGCGTTCGTCGGGCAGGCCCAGTTGCTCGCCCAGCCGGCGGTACAGTTCGGTCTTCGGTATCGCCTGGTCGGCATGGGTTTTCCAGCCGCCGCCGAGCAGAACCAGCGATTCCGGATGCAGGGCCAGCGGCGGCAGGCCCATGTCGCGCATCCGCTGCAGGGTGAACCACAGGAAGGCGGGAAAGCCGAGGATGCGCACCGGCAGGCCTTCCTCGGCGAATTCCTGCAGCGCGCGTATGGTGCCGAAAGGGTCGAACTCGTTGCTCTTGCCGTTGTGGCGCAGCGCGTAGACGGCGCGGTTGATCGGCGCGTATTTGCACAGGAACTGGTCGGTGTAGGCGGTGCCCAGGGTGATGGCGCCGGCCGGCTCGTAGCTGAGCAGCAGGTAGTTGCATGGCTGGTCCGGGGTGTGCCAGCCGTAGTGGTCGAAGATGCGGTCCACCATGCGCTGGGCGGCGCGGATGCTGCGTTCGTCGTAACGCATGCGGCTCTTCTGGCCGGTGGTGCCGGACGATGTCAGCTCCAGCGCGTTCTCGCCGGTTTTGCTCAGCAGCAGCCGGCGTTTGAAGTAATTGGCGAAGATGGGCGGCAATTCGGACCAGTCGGCCAGCTTGGCCAGCCGCTGCGGCGTGAAGCCGTTCTGTTCCAGCCAGCGGCGGTAGCCGGGGCTGTGTTCGCAGTGGTAGTCGACCAGTTCGCGCATCGCGGCGTCGAACAGACGGTCGCATTCGGCGTCGGCGCGGTAGGGGTGTTCCAACGCGCACAAGGCCTCGACATGGGGGAGTGTGATCATGACGGTTCCCGTGATGAAGAAATCGGAAGTCAGGCGGAGACGGGCTCGAGCTGCGGGCGGCGCAGCAGCAGCCACAAGGGCGGCAAGGCCAGCAACGAGGCCAAGCTGACGCCGGCGGCGAAGCGGGCCGGGCTGTCGCCGGCGTCCAGCAGGGCGAGCATGGCGCTGCCGCCGCCCAGCATGGCGGTGGACAACATGCCCAGCATCGCGGCGACGCTGCCCTTGGCGTTGTCGCTGCAATACAGCGTCAGCCGATACAGGGTGGCGTTGCCCAGGCCCAGGCCAAAGGCGTAGACGCTCAAGCAGGCGACCAAGGCCGGCAGCGAGGGCGACAGCGGGGCGGCGAGTCCGGTCAGCAGCAGGCCGCCGGCCATCGGCCACAGCGCCAGCCGCAGCAGGCGGCTCAGCTCCAGCCTGCCGGCCAGCCGGTTCAAGAGCAGATTGCCTCCTATCATCGCGGCGAACACCGGCAGCTGCCACAGGCCGTATTGCAGGCTGCTGTAGCCCAGCTGGCGGATCAGCAGCAGCGGCGACAGGCCGATCCAGGCGATCAGCGGCAGGGTCAAGATGCCCAGCGCCAGGCTGCCGCAGACGAAGTCGCGGTGTTTGAGCAGCGCCAGGTAATTGGCCAGCGCCACGCCCAGGCGCAGCGGCACCGGCTGCTGCGCCGGACCATCGCGCCGCGGCGCGCCCAGCGTTTCCGGCATCCAGCGCCACAGGCCCAGCGTCACCAGCACGGTAGCGGCGCCCAGTGCGGCGAACAGCTGGCGCCAGGACAGAACTTCCAGCAGCAGGCTGCCCAGCAAAGGGCCGGCCAGCGGCGACAGCAAGGCGATATTGGCCAGCAAGGCCATCAGCCGCACCGCGTCGCGTTCGCTGAAGATCTCCTGCAGCGTGGGATAGCTGACCACCACGATGAAGCCCAGCGCCACGCCCTGGACGAAGCGCAGCAGATTGAAGCAGGCGATGTGCTGGCTGCCGGCGGCGGCCAGGCAGGAGAGGGCGAAGATCAGTGTGCCGGCCAGCAGCGTCGGGCGGCGGCCGAAGCGGTCGGACAGAGGGCCGATCAGCCACTGGAAGGCGATGCCGCCCAGCAGGAAGGCGTTCAGCGCGGTGGGGACGTTGTGGCTGGCGGCGGAGAGATCGCGTGTGACCTGCAGCATGGCGGGCATCACCATATCGCTGGCCAGATAGGTCAATAGCTCAAAGGCGGTAAGCAGCAGGCAGAATAGCAAGGCCTGGCGGCGGGAAAGGAACAGCAGCGGACGGAATGATTCTTCGGACATGGTTGTTGCGGTTTCTGCATCGATGACATTAGGATTGCTTGGCCACGGCGGGATCGGCACGGCGGGGCAAAGATATGCCATATGAACAGATAAAAACCTGTCCTTAAGTATTGAACGTATTTATTTGTTCTATTGTTTGTCCCATTTACGAAAAATAAGGTCGAAAGACGAAAATTTATTGAAACATTTTTGTGGTTTTAACCACATGTTTGATGCAATTGCGTTATCGAACAGGGCCGCCATGAGCGGAAATTCTTGAGTTGCCTTTCCACCTTTCTTCTCGAATAGCGATGAAAAAACGAATCTTTGTCGGTCTCAGCCTATGCGCCTTGCTGGCTGCCGGCGTGTCCTATCGTGCCCTGGCCGACAGCGACGCGCTGTGGCGCATCGTCGGCGAGCAGTGCGTGCCGAACATGCAGGCCAAGGGCGCCCCTGAGCCGTGCGCGGAGGTCAAGCTGCAACAAGGCGTAGCGGTGCTGAAGGACCGCAATGGCGCGCTGCAGTACCTGTTGATTCCCACAGACCGGGTCAGCGGCATCGAAAGCCCGCGGCTGCTGCAGAACGACGCGCCGGCCTACTGGCGCGAGGCCTGGCAGGCGCGCCGTTTCATGGATGCCAAGCGCGGTGAGCCGCTGCCGCGGCAGGCGGTGTCGCTGGCGATCAATTCGCAGTACGGCCGCAGCCAGAACCAGTTGCACATCCACATCTCCTGTGTCGCTCCCAAGGTGAGGCAGCAGGTGGATGATCTGGATGACAGCCTGAATACCGGCTGGCGACAGCTGCCTGTGGAGCTGGAGGGCCATTCATACTGGGCGCGACGCGTCGATGCCGACGCCAATGGCGATCCTGCGGCCGATCCGTTCCGCCTGCTGGCCGACGGCCTGCCCGGCGCGCGCGACGAAATGGGGCGCTACGGTCTGGCCTTGCTGCCGGCGGACTTCTCGGATGGTCCGGGCTTTGTGCTGCTGGCGACGCGCGCCGATGCGCTGGCGGTCAATCGGGCTTCGGCGGAGGAGCTGCAGGATCACGATTGCAAGATTTTGCAGCCATGACTCCAAGCAAGGCCTGCCCCTTGCTGCTGCAAAGCGGCAAGTTGCTATGGTTCCGCCACCCGCAGGCGGGCTGCCAGCTGGTCAAGGGCACGATAGAGCCGGACGAGACGCCGTCACAGGCGGCCTTGCGCGAATTGCGGGAAGAGGCGGGCATTGTTCATGCCCGCGTTGTGAGGGATTTGGGCGAGTGGGAAGCGGGCTATCAGAGGCAGCGTTGGTCATTCCAGCTGTGCGAAGTTGATGTGCGTCTGCCGGATAGCTGGACTCATTTTTGCGCGGATGACGGCGGCCAGCTGTTCGACTTCTTCTGGCGACCGTTACTATCCGCCGCGCCGGATGATAGCCACCCGCTGTATCATCGCGCCCTGGCCGAGGCGCGGCGCAGGCTGGCGGAGGGGCTGCCGGCGGCGTCCGGCAATGAGGAGCGGATATGAAACAGAGTTTGGCGTTGGTGACGCTGGTGGTGGCCGATTACGACGAGGCGATCGCGTTCTATGTGGGCAAGCTGGGTTTCGAGCTGACCGAGGACAGCTACCAGCCGGAGCAGGACAAACGCTGGGTGGTGGTGACGCCGCCCGGTTCGGCGGCCAGCTTGTTGCTGGCCAAGGCCAGCGACGACGCGCAGCGCGCCGCCATCGGCAATCAGGCCGGCGGGCGGGTGTGGCTGTTTCTGAATACCGACGATTTCTGGCGCGATTACGAACGCTACCGCGCGGCTGGCGTGGAGTTCACCCGTGAGCCGATGGCGCAGGATTACGGCACGGTGGCCGTGTTCCGCGACTTGTGCGGCAATCAGTGGGATTTGATTCAGCGTAAGGGGTGAATTCTGCTTTGTGAGTCTCGAGCGATGAGTCCGCTGCGCGGACGATGATTTTGATTGCCGGGGCTGCCCGGCGGGCAGGGAGAGGATATTTGTTTGGCCAAATATCCCCTCCACCCCTAAAGGCCACCCTCAAGCCTGGCCTGCGGCTGCCCGACGGGACCCGTCAGGCCCGGGGCGCGACTGAACTCGCCCCGCGCTAACGTCGCGGGGCTCAAACAGGCAGCCGCTTAAAACCCCGGGCCTGCCACCCGTCGGCAGGCTTGAAGGGAGTGGGGCGCATCGGATGCGCGGTCTCTCGCTGCTTCAGCCTAAAAACGGCGCCAAACATCGTGGACAGGTATTGGGCGTTTTATTTCTTGGCCTTCGCCAGATCCGTCAGCACTCTGGATGCGGCGAACAGGCCGAAGCTGGCCGTCACCACCATGCCAGCGCCGAAGCCGGCGCAGGACAGGCCCTGCGGGCCGCGCGCTTCGTCTGCGTCGCATGCCTGGGTTTGCGGATAGACCAGCTGTTCGGTGGAATAGACGCAGGGCACGCCCATCTTCTTGCCGTCGCGGGCAAAGCCGTGGTGGCGGCGCAGGTTGTAGCGCAGCTTCGATAGCAGCGGGTCTTGCGTCACCTCGGACAGGTCGGCCAGCCGAATCTTGCTCGGGTTCATCTGGCCGCCGGCGCCGCCGGAGACGATGAAGCGCTGGCGCTTCCTGGCGCACCAGGCGGCCATGGCCGTCTTCACTTTCAGGCTGTCGATGCAGTCGACGATGTAGTCGTAGCCGCGGCCCAGCAGCTCGTCCATATTGTCTTCGGTGACGAAGTCTTCGATCTCCACCACCTCGCAGGCCGGGTTGATGGCCTTCACCCGCTCGGCCAGCGCCGTCACCTTGGCCATGCCGTACAGCGGATCCAGCGCCGGCAGCTGGCGGTTGGTGTTCGATTCCGCCACATTGTCCAGGTCGATCAGCGTCAGCTTGCCGATGGCGCTGCGCGCCAGCGCCTCGACGGCCCAGGAGCCGACGCCGCCGACGCCCACCACGCAGACATGGGCGCGGCGGAAGCGCGCCAGCGCGTCTTCGCCGTAGAGGCGGGCAATGCCGCCGAAGCGGCGGTCGAGATCGGCAGAGTGGTCCATCGGATATTACCTGGCTTGCGAAAAAACGGCCAAGGATAACCAAGCCGCCGTCGCAGTGCCAGTTCGCGTGCGGTTTTGCCGCCGCGCTGTGGCGTTTCTGGCTGGCATGAAGATTTTTTTACAATCCAACTGCTTGATTGATTGGAACCTTTTTCGATCGGCCGTATCTTGTCTATTACGTGCTCGGCTTTTCCGGGCATGTGTTGCGGGACCGGCAAGAATGGCTTGCGGCGATTCCTCTGCCGGCCAACTCTCAGTACTAGGGAGATTCCGATGAAGCAGCAAAGATTCGATATCGATTTGGACAAGCATTACAACGCCACGGTGGTGATTGCCTGCGAGGAGTGCGGGCGTGAAACCCGGATGCACCTGAAGTCCCTGCTACCCGACCATGCCTTGCGCTGCCGCTGCGGCGCCGACATCAGCATGGGCGCTCCCGAAATCCAGAAAGCTGAACGCCAGGCTGACGCCATTCGACAATCGTACCGCATTCACTAGGCAAGATTTGATCACAATCCGTTGACTCCCGCGCCGGCCTTGGGCCGGCTCCAACAGGTTCCTTGCCTGTGGCGCGCAAGCGCAACCGAATACGGCGGCCCCAGAGGCCGCCGTCGGCTTTTATCTCGCCTGCTGCGCGTCGTAGTCGCGGAAGCCGTCCTCCACTGCCGGGATGATGTCCACGAATTCGAAGTACGGTTCGGTCATCAGCGGGCTGTCGCGCAGCGCGTCGATCAGAAAATAGAACTCCTTGACCGATGCGGCTTCGAACATGGCGACGTCGCTGCAGCGCGCGGTAAAGGCCTCCGCGTCGAACCAGCGCATTTTGACGCCGGGGTAGCGCGCATAAATCGGCTTCAGCGTTTCCTGCTCGAAGCGGCGGCGTTCCGGCCGGCTCAGCCGCAGCCAGTTGGGGTGGACGCGCATCAACGCGAAGAAAGTCATGGGTTGCGACATGGTGGTTCTCCATAGCGGGATAGGGAAGGGCGGGCCGGCTCCGCTTGTCATAATGTAAGCTGGCTTGCGATGGGCGAAAACTCGTGTTTAGCTAGCTTGATGCACGACATCCCGCAACCGCGCAAAGCGCCGCGCCAGAACCGTTCCCGCCATGCCGTGGCCGCCATTCTGGAGGCGGCGGCTCGCATTCTGGCGAGCGACGGCTATGCCGCGTTCAACACCAACCGCGTGGCGGAGCTGGCCGGCGTCGGCATCGGCTCGCTGTACCAGTACTTTCCCAACAAGCAGGCGCTGGTGG
The DNA here is from genome assembly GCF_016428945.1 of Chromobacterium sp. ASV23. Lineage (NCBI taxonomy): Bacteria > Pseudomonadati > Pseudomonadota > Betaproteobacteria > Neisseriales > Chromobacteriaceae > Chromobacterium > Chromobacterium sp. ASV23. The sequence goes on along the minus strand of NZ_JAELTR010000047.1, from coordinate 23,344 downwards.
CGGCGCTGCATCGACGCCATGGCGAAGAGACGCTGGCCGCGCTGGATGCCGCCTTGGCGGCCAGCGACGGCCGTCCGCCGCGCGAGCAACTGGCGGCCATGGTGGCGGCCGTGCTGGACCTGCATCGGCGAGAGCTTGGTCTGCACCGGGTGCTGGAGCGCGAATGGCCGGCGTTCGACGAGCCGCCCGCCAGCAATCCGCAGGACGCGGCGTTATCGCAGCGCGTGGCCGCCTGGCTGCAGGCGTGCGGCCTGGAGGCCGGCCGCGCCGAAGTGCTGCTGCGCATGGCCGACAGCCTGGTCCATGGCCTGCTGCTGGATGCCGGCACGCCGCCGGCCGGCCTGGAACAATTGATTACCGACGCGTTGGCCGGCTTTCTGGGCCTGCCGGCGCAGCCACACCCTTGAGGAGAAGCGACACATGCAGTGGATAGACCTTCGCAGCGATACCGTGACCCAGCCGACGCCGGCCATGCGCCAGGCGATGTTCGACGCGCCGGTGGGCGACGACGTTTATGGCGACGACCCCACCGTGCTGAAGCTGGAGGCGTTGGCCGCCGACACGCTGGGCAAAGAAGCCGCGCTGTTTGTGCCCAGCGGCACCTTCGGCAACCAGCTGGCGCTGTACACCCATTGCCGTCGCGGCGACGAGGTGATCGCCGAGGACAATAGCCACCTGGTCTGGCATGAGGCCGGCGCGGCGGCGGTGATCGCCGGCGCCCATATGCGCACCATAGAGGGCGAGGGCGGCGTGATGGCGGTGGAGGCGATAGAGCGCCGCATCCGCGTCGGCGACGACATCCACGAGCCGCGCACCGGCCTGATCTGTCTGGAAAACGCCCACAGCAACGGCCGCGTGATGCCGCTGTCGGCGATGGCGGACACCGCCGCGCTGGCGCGCGCATACGGCGTGCCGGTGCACCTGGACGGCGCGCGCTTGTTCAATGCCGCGGCGCATCTGGGCTGCGAGGCGAGCGAAATCGCCCGCCATGTGGATAGCGTGATGTTCTGCCTGTCCAAGGGCCTGGCCGCGCCGGTCGGCTCGATCCTGGCCGGCCGCGCCGACTTCATCGCCCAGGCGCGCCGCAAGCGCAAGCTGCTGGGCGGCGGCCTGCGCCAGGCCGGCGTGATCGCCGCGCCCGGTATCCTGGCCTTGACCGAGATGGCGGCCCGGCTGGATGAGGACCACCAGAACGCCCGTTATCTGGCCGAAGGCTTGGCTAAGCTGCCGTGCATCGATCTGGACCCGGCCGACGTCCATATCAATCTGGTGTGGTTCCGCTTCAATGCCGAGATCGATGCCAGCGAACTGATGTCGGCGCTGAAGCAGGCCGGCTTCCTGGCCAATCCGCCGCACCTGGGCGCGATGCGGCTGGCCACTCACTGGCAGGTCAGCCGGGCCGACATCGACCGCCTGCTGGAGGTGATGCAGCGCGTGCTCAGCGACTGAACGGCGCCGCAGCGGCTATAACCATGAGGTGGAAACCCATGGGAGCATGGCCGCATGCGCTTGATTGCCGTTGCGCTGCTGGCGGCGCTGAGCCACTTGGGGCCGGCCGCCGCCGCCGGCCTGGACCAGGTGCGCATCTACACCGACGACGATCCGCCGTATGTGATGGTCAGCCCGGACGGGCAAGTGATGGGCGGCACCACGGTGGAGAAGGTGACGCGAGTGATGCGCAAGGTCGGGGTGCCGCCCAGCGCCCTGCAGGCCGCGCCGTGGGCGCGCGCCTACCAAGAGGCCAAGAGCCATCCGTATGCGATGGTGTTCCCGATCGCCAAGACGCGCGAGCGCATGCAGTTCCTGGATTTCACCTTCAAGATTCTCGATACCGACGTCTATTTCTATCGCCTGGCCGCGCGCGGCGACATACAAGTGCATGCCTTCGACGATGCCCGCAAGTACAGCGTCTGCGTGGTGCTGAATGATTACCGGCATGAGTATCTGGAGAACGAGGGTTTTCTGCGGCTGGAGGTGTCGTCGGACTCCACGCTCAACGCCAAGAAGTTCGTCAACGGCCGCTGCGACCTGCTGCCGTCCACCGAGACCGGCCTGGCCAGCAAGCTGAAGGCCTTGGGCCTGCCGCGCGAGCTGGTGGTGCGCGGCATCAAGCTGGACAAGCTGGACAGCGCGCTGTACGCCGCCTTCAACAAGGACACCCCGCCCGAGGTCATCGCCCGGTTCAAGGCGGCCGCGGCCGAGCGGCCGTGAACCCAGGAGCATCATCATGCTGCGACTGATAGGCTTGTTGTGTTGCCTGCTGTGCATGCCGGCTTGGGCGGAACAACTCGTGGAGTTGTCGCCGCGGCCCGGCGTCACCTTGCGTTTCCTGTTGCTGGAGCCGCCGGGGCCGGCGCGCGCCAATCTGCTTCTGTTCATGGGGGGCGAGGGGCAGCTCAAGCTGTCGGCGGCGGGCGAGCTGGGCGCAGGCCGGGGCAACTTTCTGGTCCGCACCCGCCAAGCTTGGGCGGACATGGGTTTCAGGGTGGCGGTCGTCGATGCGCCGTCCGACATGCCGCACGGTTTGCTGGGGGATTTCCGCGAAAGCCAGGAGCACGCGACGGACATCGCCGCCGTGGTCGATTACCTGCGCCAGGGCGCGGCCTTGCCGGTCTGGCTGGCCGGCACCAGCCGCGGCACCACCTCGGCCGCATCGGTCGCGCTGCTGCGGCCGGGTAAGGCGGACGGCCTGCTGCTGACCTCCAGCATCAATGCCGGCCGCGGCAACCTGTCCCATCTGCCGCTGGAGCGGCTGAGCATCCCGGTGCTGATGATCCAGCATCGCCGCGACGACTGCCGCGCCAGCCATGCCTACAACCTGGGGCCGGTGATAGACCGGTTGCGCGCCGACGCGCCCAGGGAGCTGATGCTGCTGGACGGCGGCAAGAACGAGGGCGACCCGTGCGAGCCGTGGGCCTGGCACGGTTACAACGGCATCGAGCACCGGGTGCTGGGCCTGGCCGGCGCTTGGATGCTGGTGCATGGCAGGCCCTGATTTGGCAGCCCCGTCCGCAGATGCTACCCTCGCCGCCATTCACAGATTCTAGATACCCATCGCCATGAACCCGTCCCACGACCCCCACGCCTGGCTGGAAAGCCTGGATTCCGACCGCGCCGCCGCCTGGGTGGCCGAGCAGAACGCCCGCACCGCCAGCGTGCTGGACGCCGACACGCGCTTTGCCGGCCTCAAGGCCGACATCCTGGCCCACCTGCGCGACACGCGGCAGATTCCGTATTTTTCCGAGCATGCCGGCTGGCTGTACAACTTTCATCAGGACGAGGCGCATCCGCGCGGCATTTACCGCCGCACCACGCTGGACGCCTACCGCGCCGGCAGCCAGGACTGGCAGACGGTGCTGGACATCGACGCGCTGGCCGACGCCGACGGCAAGGACTGGTATCTGGACGGGGTATCGCATTGCACGGTGATGCCGGAGCGAGCGCTGGTGCACCTGAGCAACGGCGGCGGCGACGCCACGGTGGCGCGCGAGTACGACATCGAGGCGCGGCGCTGGGTCGAGAACGGCTTCAGCTTTCCGGAAGGCAAGAACCATATCGCCTGGCGCGATCCGGACAGCGCCTTCGTCTGCCCGGGCTGGAAGGGCGCGCCCTTGACCCGCGCAGGCTATCCGCGCGAGGTGTGGCTGGTGGAGCGCGCAGAGGATAGCCAGCATGGCTGGACCCAGCTGTTCGCCGCGCCGGAGGACGCGATGATGACGGCGGCCTGGCGCTTCCTCGACAGCGACGGCAGCGCCGTCGATCTGATCGAGGCCTCGGACGGCTTCTACCGCAAGACGTACCACCTGCTGGATGGCGGCCTGGAAACCCACGCGCTGCCCTTGCCGGCCAAGGCCGAGATCGAGGCCTACATCGGCGGCGATTTCATCGTCAAACTGGCCGAAGACTGGACCTGGCGCGGCCAAACCTATCTTAGCGGCAGCCTGCTGGCGGTCGGCCTGGGGGACCTGTTCGGCGACGGCACGGCCCCGCAATTGCTGCAGGCGCCGCAGCCGCGGCTGGCGGTGGCGGCGGTGGAAACCACGCGCAGCCGCTTGCTGGTCAACCTGCTGGATAACGTGAAAAGCCGTATGCTGTGCTTCGCCAAGCAGGATGGCGTATGGCAGGCGCAAGCCCTGGATCTGCCCGCCGACGGCGTGATCGAGATCGCCGACCAGCCGTGGCAGAGCGACATCCTCTACTACAGCTACAGCGATTTCCTGACCCCCAGCGGCCTGTACCGGCTGGACGTGGCCTGCGGCGAGCAGGAATGCCTGCGCAGCCAGCCGGCCGCCTTCGATCCCGCGCCCTATGTGGCCGAGCAGTGGCAAGCCGCCGCGCCGGATGGGGAGCGGATTCCCTACTTCGTGGTGCGCCGCCGCGACGCGCCGTTCGACGGCACGACGCCTACGCTGCTGTACGGCTACGGCGGCTTCGAAGTGCCGATGCTGCCGTATTACATCGAAAACTTTGGCCCGCACTGGCTAGGCCAGGGCGGCGCTTTCGTGCTGGCCTGCATCCGCGGCGGCGGCGAGTTCGGCCCGCACTGGCACCAGGCTGCGCAAGGCAGCAAGCGCCAGGTCAGTTTTGACGACTTCATCGCGGTGGCGGAGGATTTGATAGACCGCCGCTTGACCTCGCCGGCCAAGCTGGCGATAGAAGGCGGCAGCAACGGCGGCCTGCTGGTGGGCGCGGCCATGGCGCAGCGGCCGGAGCTGTTCCAGGCCGTGGTGTGCGAAGTGCCCTTGCTGGACATGCTGCGCTACACCCAGCTCTTGGCCGGCGCCAGTTGGATAGATGAATACGGCGATCCGGACGACGCGGCGGAGCGCGAGGCGTTGGCCGCCTATTCGCCCTATCACAATCTGCGAGCCGACGCGCGCTACCCGCTGGCGCTGTTCACCACCAGCGGCAGCGACGACCGGGTCCACCCAGGCCACGCCCGCAAAATGGTGGCGCGGCTCCTGGAGCTGGGCCACGACGCGCTGTTCTACGAGACCGATGGCGGCGGCCACGCAGGCAATGCAGGACAGGAAGACACCGCCACCGAGCTGGCGCGGGTGCTGGTGTATCTGTATCAGCGGCTGATGTAGGGCGGACGAACGGAGACGCCCTGCGGAGCAGGGCAAGAGCGGACAAACGCAAGGTTTCACGTTATTGTCATGCATTGCGCCGGCTCATGGCTGGCGCAGGCCATGAGAAAAAGAGGAAAACCATGCGTTTGAAGACATTGCTGCCGCTCGTTCTGGCCTTGAGCCTGCAGGCGGCCTGGGCCGGATCGGCCAATGAACTGGATTATGGCGCCTATGGCATAGACCTGAAGGGTATTGACCGCTCGGTGCGCATCCAGGACAACATCTCGCTGTACGCCAACGGCGCCTGGATGAAACGGGCCGAGATTCCGGCCGAGCGCTCGTCCACCGGCGTGGCCGAGTACCTGTACGACCTGAATCAGCAGCGCGTGCGGGACATCATCGAACATGCCGACGCCGCCACGCCGGAAGGCCGCAAGGTAGCGGACCTGTACCGCAGCTTCATGGACGAGGCCGCCATCGCCAAGCGGGGGCTGAGCGCCTTGCGCCCCCAGCTGGACCAGATTGCCGGGCTGACCTCCGCGCAGCAGGCGGTGGCGTATATGGCCGGCTTGCAGACGCAACCGGTAGACACGCCGTTCCGTTTCTACGTGGGCCAGGACCCGAAGAACTCTTCGGTTTATCTGGCAGGGATGAACCAGTCCGGCCTGGGGATGGAGCGGGATTACTACCTCAGCAAATCGGCGGACTTCGCCAAGGTGCGCAAGGCGTATCAGCGTTACCTGGGCCAACTGCTGACCTTGGCTGGCGAAAAACATGCCGAGCCGCGTGCCAAGGCGGTCTACGCGCTGGAAGATAAGCTGGCGCGCATCCAGTGGAGCAATGTCGAGAACCGCGACATCCAGAAGACCTACAACAAGGTGGCCGTCGCCGACCTGCCCAAGACCCTGCCTGGTTATGACTGGCCCCGCCTATTGGCCGGCGCGCAGCTGTCCGCCGCCACGCATGTCAATCTGGACCAGCCGGGCTATCTGGCCAAGCTGCCCGGCTTGCTGGCCCATACGCCGCCGACGGTGCTGCGCGACTACCTGACGCTGCGCACGCTGGACGTGTACTCGCCCTATCTGGACCAGCCATGGGTGGCTGCGCATTTCGACTTCTACGGCAAGGCGCTGGACGGCCGCGCCGCCGACCGGCCGCGCTGGAAGAAGGCGGTGTCCCTGGTCAACGATGGCCTGGGCGAGGCGGTGGGCAAGCTGTATGTCGCCAAGTATTTCACGCCCGAGGCCAAGCGGCAGGCCGATGAGCTGGTGCACAACCTGCTGAAGGCCTACGACCAGAGCATAGACACGCTGGACTGGATGGAGCCGGCCACCAAGCAGGAAGCCCACGCCAAGCTGTCCAAGTACATGCTGAAGATAGGCTATCCGGACAAGTGGCGCGACTACTCCGCGCTGGAGATCAAGGCCGACGACCTGACCGGCAACGTGGCGCGGATCAGCGCGTTCAACTACCTGCGCGACGCCAAGCGGCTGGGCCAGCCGGTGGACCGCAGCGAATGGGGCATGACGCCGCAGACGGTCAACGCCTACTACAACGCCGCCAATAACGAGATCGTATTCCCGGCGGCCATTTTGCAGTCGCCGTACTTCGATCCCCGCTTCGATCTGGCGGTCAACTACGGCAGCATCGGCGCCACCATCGGCCACGAGATCAGCCACGGTTTCGACGACCAGGGCCACCAGTTCGACGGCGACGGCAATATGCGCAATTGGTGGACGCCGGCCGACGAGAAGCACTTCAAGGAAGTGACGGCTCGACTGGTCAAACAGTACAGCGCTTTCGAGCCGGTGAAGGGCCACCACGTCAACGGCGAGCTGACGCTGGGCGAGAACATCGCCGACAACGCCGGCCTGGAAATCGCCTACAAGGCTTACAAGATCGCCCTGGGCGGCAAGGACGCGCCGGTGATCGACGGTTTGACCGGCGACCAGCGCTTCTTCATCGCTTTCGCCCAGTCCTGGCGCAGCAAGAGCCGAGACGCGGCCACGGTGCAGCAGCTGGTGTCCGACCCGCATACGCCGGATATCTGGCGGCCGATCGGCACGGTCAGCAATCTTGACCCGTTCTACCAGGCTTTCGGCGTGAAGCCCGGCGACAAGATGTACCTGCCGCCGGAGCAGCGTTTCCATCTGTGGTGGTGAATCGATGGGGCAATGAAAAACGGCAGCTCGCGCTGCCGTTTTTCCTGACTGGTCGCTAGGCTCAGAAGCTCAAGCCGGCGCCCAGATAGACGCCGTCGGCCAGCCGGCGGCTGCGGCTGTCGTCGTCGCGGCGGACGTCGAAGTAGCGGTAGCCGGCCTCCACGCTGAGCGGGCCGAACGCGTTCCAGCGCACGCCGGCGGCGTAGTCGTTGACGCGGTTGACGCTGCCGCTGGCGAAGCTGCTGGGGGCGTAATAGGCCTGGCCGAACAGCTTGATCTTAGGCGAGACATTGAAGCTGGCGCGGCCGCCGATCAGCGTGGCGGTGGCGGAGCCGCTGTCCGGCGACAGCGCCATCAGCTTGCCGCCGGCGGCTACCGTCAGCGGGCCGAGCGGCAGCGCGAATTCCAGGCCGGCGCCGCCGGCGCTGCCTTTGTGGTCGTCGCGCAGGTAATCCAGATTCAGGCCGATGCCGAAGCCGTCCGGCGTGCGCTGGAATTGCTGCGTGCCGTTGCCGAAACCGGCGATGTAATCGGCGGCGTGGGCGCCGCCGGCCAGGCCAGCCAAGGCCAGCGCGAGTGCGAAATGCTTCATGCGGTAATTCCTGTTGGGTTCAGACGCAAGAGATAGTGACCAATTTCTAAAAAACAAGTTCATTGAACGGGCCTGGCCGTTACGGTCGCGCAATACAAAAAGCCCGGTTGAACCGGGCTTGGGGGCGGGATTGTCGCAGAGGCTAGGCTCAGCTGTTCAGCCGCTGCTCCAGCGACAGTACCATGGCCTTCAGCGCCGCCACTTCGGCCTCCAGCGCGGCCACGCGGCCAGTCAGGCCCACGTCTATCACCTCGCACGACGGCGCCGGCGCGGCTTGCGGCTCGCCGGACAGCAGATGGCACCAGCGCGCCTCGCGCTCGCCGGGCTGACGCTCCAGCTTCATCACCAGCGGCGGATACTTGTCAGCCAGCGCGTTCAGCGCGGTTTCCACTTCCTCCACGCCGGAGAAAGTGTACAGGCGGCCAGAGCGGGTGCGGATTTCTGCGGTGGTCTGCGCGCCGCGCAGCATCAGCATGGCCAGCGCCGCCAGCTTGGCGCCTTCGATATTCCACTCGTAGTTGAGCCTGTGTTCGTACTTGGCCACCCGGCTGCCGGCCGGCATGCGCTCGGCCACCAGCCTCTTGGCGATCAGCGCATCCAGCGCCGCGCTGATGTCGGCCTCGGACAGCTGCATCACCGGTTCGCGGCTGGTCAGCTGGTTGCAGGCGCTGGACAGGCCGTTCAGCGTCATCGGGTAGGCGTCCGGCGTCAGCGCCTGCTTTTCCGCCAGCGCGCCCAGCACGCGCACTTCCGCCGGGTCTAGTTGGTGCGTGTCCATATCTTCTCCATGGCAAGACGATACCGTGATGATGGCAGCAAATCGGCCGTTCGTCCCGCCATGCGCTCAATTCTGCTGCCGCTTTTCCAGCGCTTCCAGTTGGCGCAGGCGGCGGATCTCGCGGCGGCGGCCGTCGCGCTCCTCCTCATCCAGCGCGCGGTACAGCGACACCGCCATGCCTATCATGATCAGCATGAAGGGCAGCGCGCTGACGATCAGCACCGCCTGCAGCGCTTTCAGGCCGCCGCTTTGCAGCAGCACCAACGCGATGGCGGCCAGCAGCACGCCCCAGATCAGCTTGAGTCGGTGGCTGGGATTCAGGCTGCCGCCGCTGGTGAACATGCCCAGCACGAAGGTGGCCGAATCGGCCGAGGTGATGAAGAAGATGATCACCAGCAGCATGGCCAGCAAGGACAGAATATGGCCGCCGGGCAGATGCTCGAACATCACGTACAAGGCGGTGGAGACGTCATGCTTGACCGCGCCGACCAGATCGACGCCGCCGAACAATTGCATGTCCAGCGCGGTGCCGCCGAAGGCGGAGAACCAGACAAAGCTGGCCAGCGCCGGCACCAGCAGCACGCCGACCATGAATTCGCGTATGGTGCGGCCGCGCGAGACGCGGGCGATGAACATGCCGACGAACGGCGCCCAAGTGACCCACCATGCCCAGTAGAACAGCGTCCAGTTGGCCATCCAGGTGCCCTGGCTGAACGGCGACATGCGCAGGCTGCTGCTGGTCAGATTGCCCAGATAATCGCCCAGCGTGGTGGTGAAGGTATCGAAGATGAAGCCGGTGGGGCCGAGCAGCACCACGGCCAGGAACAGCAGGATGGCCAGCACGATGTTCAGGTTCGACAACCACTTGATGCCGCGCGACAGGCCGGTCAGCGACGACAGCAGGAACAGCGCGGTGGCGATGACCACGATGCCCACGGTCAGCCAGTCCGAAGGCGCGATGCCGAACAGCATCTGCATGCCGCTTTCGATCTGCAGCGCGCCGAAGCCCAGCGTGGTGGCCACGCCGAACACGGTGGCCAGCACCGCCAGCACATCGATGGCGGTGCCGATGGGGCCATCGACCCGTTTGCCCAGCAGCGGACGGAAGGCCGCGCTGATCAGCCCCCTCTGGCCGCGGTTGAATTTGAAGTAGGCCAGGGCCAGCGCGGTCAGGCTGTATACCGCCCACGGATGCAGGCCCCAGTGGAAGAACACATGGCGCATCGCCAGACGGGCGGCCTCGGCCGATTCCGGCGCGGTGGACGCGCTTGCCGGCGTGGCGAAGTGGGACAGCGGCTCGGCCACGCCCCAGAACACCAGGCCGATGCCCATGCCGGCGGAAAACAGCATGGAGAACCAGCTCATGCGGGAGAACTCCGGCTCGTCGTCCTCCTTGCCCAGGCGGATGTGGCCGAAGCGGCCGAAGGCCAGATACAGCGCGAACACCAGGAAGCCGAACACCGACATCAGGTAGAACCAGCCGAAACGGGAAATGGTGAAGCTCAACCACTGCGAGGCGGTATGGGTCATGTGCTCCGGGGCGACGACGCCCCACAGCGCGAATAATACGGTTAGCAATAGCGACAGGCGTAAGACCATCAATACTCCTATGCGTGGCGGCGCGGCATGGCCTCGCGCGAGGCGCGCGCCGCTGGAAATGGAAAGACGGGCGGCTCACGGGGAGCGCCATGGACGCCCGCTTAGCGGGCGCGGGATGGATAGCGTCAGCACGGATTCATAAGCTTGCTGTTTGTGGCGGCAAACGGGATTGCGGCTGGATGGCTATCGTGCGGAATTCATGAATAAAATCAGTTTGTTGATTTTTAGACTAGCACCATTAGCATTTTATTGTAAACCTGGCGGCTGCGATTTCGCCTGCTGGGCGGTGCGGCGCAGAGCGGCTTGACAGCCCGCGCCGGCTTCGCCAACCTGTCGCGTTTATGAGATGGGCCAGGCCGGGAGTGGACATGATTCGAGTGGATGTTTTGCTGGTGGAACAAGGACTTGCCGCATCGCGCACGGCGGCGCAGAACCTGATCGCCGCCGGCCGCGTCAGCTGCCGGGGACAGGTGGTCGGCAAGCCCAGTCAGAAATTCCCGGCGAATGAGGCATTCGACATCGTGGCCGATGAAGCCGACCGGTTTGTCTCGCGCGGCGGCCTGAAGATGCAGGGTGCCTTGGCGGCGGCCGGCCTCGTCGTGACCGGCTGGAGCGCGCTGGATGTGGGCCAGTCCACTGGCGGCTTCACCGATTGTCTGCTGCAGTCCGGCGCGCGCCGGGTGGTGGGCGTGGACGTGGGGCACGAGCAACTGCACGCCAGGCTGCGCGAGGACGCCAGGGTGCGCTATTTCGAGGGCGTCAACGCCCGCGCGCTGGATCACGCGGCGTTGTTGGCGGCCAACGACGGCGACGGCTTCGACCTGATGGTGTGCGACGTGTCCTTCATCTCGCTGAGCCTGGTGCTGCCCTCGGCCTTGCCGCTGCTGAAGCCGAGCGGCCGCTTGCTGAGCCTGGTCAAGCCGCAGTTCGAGGTGGGACGCGAGGGCTTGTCCAAGGGCGGCATCGTCCGCGACGAGAGCCTGTACCCGCTGGTGCAGGACAAGATCAACCGGGTGCTGGCGGAGCAGAACATGCAGGTGCTGGCCTGGTTCGACAGCCCGATCAAGGGCGGCGACGGCAATCACGAGTTCTTCGTCCACGCCGTCCGTCGCTGAAACCAGAAACGGCCCGCGCAAGGCGGGCGGTTTCATGTCGGTCGCGGGCGGGCTTAATCGACGCTGATGTCGTCGTCGTCCTGGCTGCGCACCACCAAGAGCGGCAAGTGGCTGCGGCGCAGCACGTCCTCGGCGAAGCTGCCGAGGAAGAGATGGGCCAGGCCGCTGCGGCCGTGCGTGCCCAGCACGATCAGGCTGGCTTGCTGCGAGCGGGCATAGCCCAGCAACAGGTCGGCCAGGTCATGGCCGCCTTCCCAGCTCTTTTCCATATGGCTGACCACATTCGTCAGGCCGGCGTTGCGGGCGATCTGCTGCGCGCGCGCCAGCGCCTCCTCGCCCTGTTTCAGCACTAGGTCGTAGCCTGGGTCGCCGGCGTAGACGCCCAGGCTGTCCACGGCCAGGTCGCGCAGGCTGGCGATATGAATCAGGGTCAGGCGGGAATCGGCGAATTTCGCCAGGCGGATGGCCTCGTTCAAGGCCTTGTCGGAATTATTGCTGCCGTCTATCGCGGCGATGATGTGGCTGTACATCGGCGGCTCCTTGACAAACACCTGCTTGGTGGGATGCCTTCAGCATAACCTGATGGCGAGGGCGCGTCAGCCGGCGCGCGCGCCGGCTTTGATCCAGGACAAGCGGGAATCAGGCCAGCAGGCCGAGGTACTGCCGCTCCCAGCTGGTGATCTGACGGTGGTAGTCGTTCAGCTCCACTTCCTTCACCGCCAGATAGGCGCGGCAAAAATCGGCGCCGAACAGGGCTTCGGCCGCATCGCCGGCCGCCATGGCGGCGCAGGCGGCGTCCAGCGTGGACGGCAGGCTGGCGGCTTGCTGCTTGAACACATTGCCATGCGCCGCTTCGTCCGGCGTCAGGCCCTGTTCGATGCCGGCCAGGCCGGCGCCCAGGCTGGCGGCCAGCGCCAGATAGGGGTTGGCGTCGCAACCGGGCAGGCGGTTTTCCACCCGGCGCGCCTCCGGCCCCGATACCGGCACCCTCAGACCGACCGAGCGGTTGTCCAGGCCCCAGCTCAGATTGACCGGCGCGGCCATGCCTTTGACGAAGCGGCGGTAGGAGTTGGGATTGGGGCAGAACAGCGGCATCAGTTGCGGCAGGAAGCGCTGCAGGCCGGCGATGAAGCCGAAGAAGGCCGGGCTGGCCGAGCCGTCGGCCTGACTGAATACGTTGGCGCCGCGGCGGTCCACCACGCTCTGGTGCAGGTGCATGGAGCTGCCGGGCTGGCCGGACAGGGGCTTGGCCATGCATACCGCGCTCAGGCCGTGGCGATGGGCGGTTTCCTTCAGCGCGGTTTTGAACAGGAAGGTGTGGTCGGCCAGCTGCAGCGCGTCGCCGTGCTTCAGATTGATCTCGAACTGGCTGGGGCCCATCTCGTGGACGCAGGTATCGGTGGCGATGCCCAATACCTCGCAGGCGCGGTAGAGGTCGTCGAAGAACGCTTCCAGTTCTCCCAGGGCGGAGAAGCCGAAGGCGTCGAAGCCGGTTTCGCGGCGGCCGCAGGGCAGCGCCGGCGGCTGGAACGGCTGGGCCGGATCGCCATGGGCGGCGAACAAGTAAAATTCCAGCTCCGGGGCGACGATAGGCGTCCAGCCGCGGGCGGCGTAGCGCGCCAGCAGCTGTTTCAGCACGGAGCGCGGCGCCAGCGGCGACAGGCTGCCGTCGTGGTCGACGCAATCGCAGATCACCAGCGCGCGCGGCGTCTTGGCCCAGGGGACCAGACGCAGGGTATCGTAATCCGGCAGCAGGGTGACGTCCGGATCGTGTTCGCCATAGAAGCTGTAGTCGGGGAATTCGCCGACACAGCTTTGCAGCGGCACCGCGCGGGCGATGCGGAGCTGCTGCCCTTTGATGAAGGCGGGAGCGGGCAGCGTCTTGCCACGGGGGAAACCGTGTACGTCGGCGAAGGCGAGTTCGACGTCCCTCGCCTTGCTCTGTTGCAGCCATTCGATGAGGCCTGCCGGCATGCGGGCATCAGACATACTTTTCTCCACTGAAGCGTGCTGGGGTTCCTGTCTGTCCTCAGTTTTTCTTCTTGCTGTCATGGAGCGTTTGCCCGCAACCATTATGCCAGCCGCAACGGCGGCGGCAAGTGTCTTGCTGCCTACAGGCGGAAACGGCCGACGGTTTGCTGCAGGTTGGCGGCCTGCTGATCGATGGCGCGCACCGCCTCCACCGCGTGGCTGACCGAGTTCTGCGTTTCCTCCACCACGCCGGCCACCTGTTCGACATTGCCGGCGATATTGGTGCCGGCCTGGCTCTGCTCGCCCATCGCCACCACCACATTGTGGACATTTTCCAGCGCGCTGCTGGCCTGCTGGCTGATGGCTTGCAGCGTGTCGGCCGCCTGCTTGACCTGCTCTACGCCGGACTGCACCGCCGGGCGGATCTCGTCCATCCGGCCGGAGACGTTGCCTGTCTCGTCGATGACCGCCTGCACGATGCTGCTGATCTCGTCGGTGGCGCTGGCGGTGCGTTCGGCCAGCTTGCGCACTTCATCCGCCACCACGGCGAAGCCGCGGCCCATCTCGCCGGCGCGCGCCGCTTCGATGGCCGCGTTCAGCGCCAGCAGATTGGTCTGGTTGGCGATGTCGCGTATGGTCTCGGCGATGCTGCTGATGCTGCGGCTGCGTTCGGCCAGCTGCGCCACCATGTCGCTGGCGCCATGCACCTGGTCGGCGATGCGGCGGATGCCTTCGGCGGCGTCGCCGGCCAGGGTCTGGCCCTGGCGCGCCAGCTCGGCGGTGTCGCGGGCGCCGGTTTCTGTGTCGCGGGTGCTGGCGCTGACGTGGTCTATGCTGACCGATAGCTGCTCGATGGCGGCGGCGGCCGAGGTGGTGGAGGAACTGGCGATGCCGGATACCTCATGCACCTTGTCCATGTCTCGCGTCAGTTGGTGACACGACTGGTTGATGCTGGCGCTGGCGCGGCCGATTTCCTCTATCATGCCGCGCAGCTTGCCGCGCATGTCGCGCATGGCGCCGAGCAGGCTGTCGCCATCGCCCTTGACCTGAATGTCCACGCTGAGGTCGCCGTCGGAGATGGCCTTCACCACCTCGGCGGCATAACGCGGCTCGCCGCCCAGCGACTGCAGTATCGAGCGCGACATCCAGCCCACCAGTACGCCAAGCACCACCACGCACAGCACCGCCACCAGCAGCAAGCGGCGCGCTTCGCTCCAGAACAGCTGGTCGATGTCGTCGATGAAAATGCCGGTGCCGACGGTCCAGCCCCAGGGGTCGAAGCGGAACACGCCGTTCAGCTTGGGGAACTCCTCGCTGCCGCTGCCGCGTTTGGTCTGGATCACCAGCACGCCATAATGATCCTGCTGCATCGCGTCTTCATAGGCTTGCACCGTGGTGCGGCCATCCGGCAGCTGGCTGCCCATGTCCACCTTGCCGACGCGCGCCTTGCTGGGGTGGAACAGCACGGTGTGTTCTTGGTTGCGGCCAAAGAAATAGATGTCATCGACTTTCATCGCCGAGAGCGCGGCGATGGCCTGCTTTTGCGCCTCGGCGCGCGGCATGCCCTGGGTTTCCAGCTGTTGGAAATGGCTCAGGGTGTTTTCGGCCATTTTCAAGAGATGCACGATCTGATCGCGCTTTTCCTGATGCAGGGTGGCGCGGGTAGACAGCAGGGCGACGGTGGAAAGACCCAGCAGCGCAACCAGGCTGGCGACGATGATGATGATCAGGCGAGTATTTAGCTGCATGTTCGACACTCTTGAGCAAGGGAACCGACCGCAGGATGGGCCGTGCGTCCGCTTCCGCCGGGCGGCGGCGCGGCACGCGACTGAATTATGCTTTTTCGTTGTTACAGTCTAGCTCAGAGTGCAAATATCAACATTGGAACTTTCCCTGATGGCTAGCCATGCCGCCGCCGAAAAATAGGCGGCGGCAAAGCGCCATCGCAAGCCGTCCGCGATGCGGGCGCAGACGGCCTTGCAGCCAAGATCTGATGCCTAGCGCGTTTCCGCCGCGCAGGGCAAGCGGCCGCTCTTGATGGCGGCGTCGAACAAGGCGTAGTCCTTTTCCACCTGATCGGCATAGGCCACGGCGTAGTCGGCCAGGGCCTGATCGAACTTGTCGGATTCGCCCAGATAGCCGGCGATTTCGGCGGCGCAGCCGCCGGACTTGGCATGCGCGCGCGCCAGCGTCCAGGCGCAGGCTTGGCCGTAGCTGGCCAGTTCGTCGCCGTTGGCGAAGGTTTCCAGCGCCGGCGCGCCCTTCATGTCGCGCAGCTGGCGCATGTAGAAGTGGCGGTCGTCCGCGCTGTGGGTCCAGCCCAGGAACAAGTCGCTGGTGGCCTGCATCAGGCGCTGGCCGAACACCACGCGCTTACCCTGGTTGCCGTGCACGCATTGCTGGGTGAACGGCTCCAGCACCGAGGCGCGCGCTTCCTTCAATTGCAGGAACAGCGGCTGGTCGTAGTCGTCCTGCAGCAGCAGCACCAGGCAACGGGTGCCGACGCTGCCGACGCCGACGACCTTGAACGCCACGTCCACCAGGCGGAAGCGTTGCAGCAGTTCGCGGCGGTCTTCCTTCAGGGTGGCGATGTAGTGGTTCAGCATGCCCTGCACCTTGGCCAGGCTGTTATCGCCTAGCCAGTCGTCGCAGGCGGCCAGCGGGCTGTCGTGGTCGTCCAGATGGAAGATCACCGGCGGGTTGTCGCGCAGCCGCAAGACGCCGTCCTCGTTCTCGGTCATCTTGGGCAGCAGGCGTTCCTGGGTCTGGCTGCGCGCCTTGTCGGCCACTTTCATCAGTTGCTGACGCATGCCTTCATCGGGCGCTTGCGCCAGCAATTGCTCGAAGCCGACGCGGCAGTACCACAGGTCCAGCTGGCTCATCTGGGAGAAGGCGAGCAGGCGGCGGCGATAGGTGCCGCACAGCCGCAGCACGGTTTCGCGCTCGGTGGCGGCGCTGAAGCCGCGGCTGCGCGAGGCCAGCACCAGGCTGACCGCCAGCCGTTTGACATCCCATTCCCACGGGCCGGGGTGGGTCTCGTCGAAATCGTTGATGTCGAACACCAGCTGCCGTTCCGGCGAGGCGAAGAAGCCGAAATTCATCAAATGCGCGTCGCCGCAGATCTGCAGGCTGATGCCGCTATTCGGGCTGGCCGCGAGATCGGCGGCCTGGATCATCGCCATGCCGCGGAAAAACGCGAACGGCGAGGCATGCATGCGGGCGTAGCGCAAGGGCGCCAGCGCCGGCACGCGGCCGATGGAAGTCGATTCCACCAGCGCCACCACGTCGCGGTTGGGCGCCAGAGTGCATTCCGCCTGGCGGGTACGGGAGCATTGCTGACGGCGCGCCTTGCCGTCGGCGTAGTGTTGTTCGTATTTGCGGTGCAGGGCATTAGGCATCGGGCAGATCCATGGCTGAGGCGATGAGGAATAGTGTAACCGTTCCGGCATCGGCTTTAGGTCTGAAATCAGTCAGCGTTGCCCACAGCTTGTTCTCGATTTATCCACATTATGCACAGCCTCTTGTGGATGAATCGCTTTGTGCACAGCGTTTGGCTACTTTGTGCACAGGGTTTTCCCGGCTTATCCAGATTGCCCACAGCGGCTCGCAGGATTGGAAAGTTATTCACAGCGGCGTGGCGCCGCATTGCCGCAATAGACGTTTCCATGCCGGGCTCAGCGGCAAGCCGTTCAACTCCACGTTAAGCTTGCTGCCGTCGCCGTTGGGCAGGATTTCCACCGCCGTGCCGGAGGCGTCGCTCTGCGGATTGCGCATGCGCAGGCTGTGGCTGCCGTCGCTGGCGTCCACGCGTTCGATGAAGTCGGGCGGAATATGCAGTTTGCGCAGCCCTTGCTGCAGGCAGTCGGCGACCTGGGCCGGCGTGCGCCGGGAGGCGAGATCAGGGGTGGCGGGCGCGGCGCGCAGCGGCTGCAACGCACTGATCAGCAGAAGAGGTAGAACGGAAAACAGGCGCAACTTGGACATCGGGAGTGGCATCGGATGGTGGTAGACGATGCCGGTTGGTGTCCATGCCGCCGCCGCTGGTTCCGGCCGCGGCGACGGCAAGTGTTAAGCGATGTTACGCAAAGCGCGCGCCCGGTTGGCAGCCGCGCAGGAAAGCCAGCATGTCCGCGACGCGGGCATCGCCTTCCGCCGGCGCCCAGGCTGCCAGATCGGCTGGTGGTATCGGCTGATACGGTCCGCGTTTGACTTCAAACACCACGGTGCCCGGCTGCAGGGAAACCACCGAGTGCCAAGTGTTGGCCGCCATCTCGAACACGCGCGCGCCGCCTTCGCCCAAGCGATGGCGGGCGACGACGGTTTCGCCGGCGGCATCGAACTCGATCCAGTCCAGCGCGCCGTTCAGCACGATCAGCAGCTCCGGGCTGCCCGGATGGCGGTGCGGGCGGACATAAGTGTCCGGCTCCATGGCGATGGCCAGCCGCTGGATGCCAGCGTCCAGCTGTTCGTGCAGATTGTGGTGGGCGCGCAGGCGCGGCGCACAGGCGGCTTTGGCCGACAGGTCGGCCAGGTCTTGTTGGGTCAGGGTTTTCATCTTATGGAGCCAGCGGGATAACAAAGCGCGATTATGGCGCGAAACGGCGGGCGTGTCCTCGCGGGCGCGGGTTGACCGGCCTGGCCATCACCGCTCGCGGATTCGAAGCGGCAGCGCCGAGGGCGCTGGCCTCTTCCTTGATTTTTACTGCCGGATCTGCCCATCTCCCAGCACGATCCATTTCTGGCTGGTCAGGCCGGTCAGGCCCACCGGGCCGCGGGCGTGGATTTTGTCGGTGGAGATGCCGATTTCCGCGCCCAGGCCGTATTCGAAGCCGTCGGCGAAGCGGGTGGAGGCGTTGACCATCACGCTGGCGGAGTCTACTTCACGCAGGAAGCGGCGGGCGCGGCCGTAGTCTTCGGTGACGATGGCGTCGGTGTGGTGGCTGCCCCATTGATTGATGTGTTCGATGGCGTCGTCCATGTCCTTCACCACGCGCACCGCCAGAATCGGCGCCAGGTATTCGGTGGCCCAGTCTTCTTCTGTGGCGGCGACTACCTTGTCGCCCAGGATGATGCGCGTGCGCTCGCAGCCGCGCAGCTCCACGCCCTTTTCCCAGTAGGCGTCGGCCAGGCGCGGCAGCATGAATTCGGCGAAGGCCGCATGCACCAGCAGCGTCTCCATGGTGTTGCAGGTGCCGTAGCGGTGGGTCTTGGCGTTCAGCGCGATGTCGAACGCCTTGTCCGGATTGGCGGTGTCGTCGATGTAGACGTGGCAGTTGCCGTCCAGATGCTTGATCACCGGCACCCGCGCCTCGGCGCTGATGCGGGCGATCAGGCCCTTGCCGCCGCGCGGCACGATCACGTCCACGTATTCCGGCATGGCGATCAGCTCGCCCACCGCGGCGCGGTCGGTGGTTTCCAGCACCTGCACCGCCTCGGGCGGCAGGCCGGCCACGCGCAGGCCCTCGTGCACGCAGGCGGCGATGGCCTGATTGCTGTGAAAGGCCTCGGAGCCGCCGCGCAGGAGGGTGGCGTTGCCGGATTTCAGGCACAGGCCGGCGGCGTCGGCGGTGACGTTGGGGCGGGCCTCGTAAATGATGCCGACCACGCCCAGCGGCACGCGCATCTTGCCCAGCTGGATGCCGGACGGGCGGTAGCTCATCTCGCTGACTTCGCCCACCGGGTCCGGCAGCGCGGCGATCTGGCGCAGGCCGTCGGCCATGGCCAGCACGCCCTTGGCGCTCAGCGTCAGGCGGTCCAGCATGGCGGCGTCCAGGCCGGCCCGGCGCGCGGCGTCCAAGTCTTGCTGGTTTGCCGCCAGCAGCGTGTCCTGATCGCGGACGATGGCGTCGGCGATGGCCAGGAGGGCGGCGTTCTTCTGTTGCGTTTCGGCGCGGGCCAGCAGCCGCGACGCCTTGCGCGCGGCCTTGCCCAGTTGCTGCATGTATTCTTTCACGTTCATGGCGGATGGCCCTGGATGCTGTCGATTTACGAATTGTTTGCAGCTTAAACCAAAGCCGGGCCTCGGGCCAGCCGCCCGGATGGGCGGGATTGGTTATTGTCCGGCAGGCGGCTCTCGCCAGCGGCTGGCCGGCACGACGACCTGCGCGGCCGGCTGCTCGACGAAGTGCGGCGACATGATCTGCACGCCGAATTCGTTGAATGCGTCGAGTATCTGGCCGTGCAGCGCGTCGCGCAGCTGCGGCGCCTGGGTGTCAGGCAGCGCTTTGGCTTGCAGTTCGTATTCGATATAGAAGTCTTGCAGCGCCAGCTTGCGCACCAACGGCGGGCAGGCCGGATCGATGCCGGGCGTGCGTCGCGCCGCCAGCTCCAGCAGCGCCTCCACCTGCCGCCATGGCGTGTCGTAGCCTATGGTGACGCGGGTGGCGATCATCGCGCCGGCCGTGGCGCCGTGCCGGCTGTAGTTGCTGACGCGCCCGCCCACCGTCACGGCGTTGGGAATGGTGATTTCATAGCCCTGGCCGGTGATCAGCTTGGTGGACAGCGTGGACAGCTCGCTGACCGTGCCCTCCACCTCGCCTATCCGGACATAGTCGCCAGGGCGGAAGGCGCGGGCATAGATCAGCACCAGCCCGCTCATCGCATGGTTCATCAGGCCGGCCGAACCCAGGGTGACCATCAGGCCGAAGAACACGCTGACGCCCTTGAAGGCGTCGCTGCCCGCTCCCGGCAGGTAGGGGTAGGCGACGATCAGCGCAAACAACCATATCACCACCGCCGCCAGCCGGCGGGTGGCGCCTACCGTCTCCGCATGCAGGCCGGGCAGTTCCAGCTGGCCGCGCTCCACCGCGCCAAACAGCAGCGTCAGCGCGCGGTTGGCCAGCCGGGTCAGCAGGAAGATCACCGCCACGGTGGCGAGGCCGGGCAGGGCGGACAGGATGTCGTCGACGATAGTCGACAACAATTGCCAGAACGATTGGCCGAGTTTGCGTCCCAGCGGGCGGGTGGCCGGGAAACGGCTGAGGGTATAGCTGAGCCAGACATAGCCGGCGACCAGCGCGGACAGCAGCGCGGTGATGTCCACCAGCTGGCATTCCGCCGCGCGCAGGAAACGGACCACGTCGAAACGGCCGGACAGCCAAGGCAGGCGGCCGATAGGCTGCCGCGCCAATCTCCGACGCGAGGCGGCGCGGATGCGGGCGATCAGCGCCAGCGCGGCGACGAACAGCGCGCTGGCCAGCAGCGTCAGCAGGGCCGACTTGGCCATTTGCTCCGGAGACCGCTGCTCCAGGGCCGCCTGGCGCAAGCCATTGAGCCGCGCCTGCACCCGGCCGGCGGCTTGCTCCAGCGTCAGTTGGTCGCCGGGGTCGAGATCGCCATCCAAGATGGTCAAGAGCGGTTTGCCGTTGATGCTCAGCGCCATGCCGCGCAGGCGCGGATCGGCCAGCGGCTGATACTGCACGGTCTGTTTCAGATCGTCGTCGTCCAGTCCGCGGATGCGCTGCAGCGTGCGTTGCAGGCGCTGCTCAGGCGTCAGGCCCGCTTGCTGGGCCTGGAAGATGAAGATGGGCTGGTTTTCCAGCTCCAGCGTGCGGGCGCTGTCCTGGGGCGAGGGATTGGCGCGCGGCTCGGCGGCCAGCGCCGGCAGGCACAGCAGCAACAGCAGACAGAAACGGATCAGGGCCATGGCGTCTCCGGCGACAGGACACGCAGCGGCCTGGAGGGGCCGGCGATGCCTATATCATCTCACAGCTGGCCGCGGCAGTGAGAGGCTCAATGGCTTTCCGGCTGCATCTTGGCCAGTTCGATCGCGCGTTCGGCGGTGGCGCGCAGCGCGCAGTCGGCGCCGACCAGCGCTTCGGAGCTGCCGCCGTCGGGATCGACATAGGCCTGGCAGTTGGCGTCGCGATATTGCAGCCACAGCCGCTGCGCCGCCAGCAGCCGGGATTTGCGCTTGGCCGACAGCTGGGCCATCAGCTTCTGGTAATTGTCGTTCAGCAGCTTGTCCTGGCGGGCGTGCTCGGCGGCGATGCAGTTCAGCATGGACGCGGTGGAGGCGGCCTGGTTCATGCACTGATCGTAGTCGCCGCTGTACTGCGCGGCCTCGTCGCCGCAGGCGAGGGCGGGGGAAGACAGCAGGCCCAGCAGCAGCGCGCTGGACAAAGTGGTGCGTAGGGTCATGACGATATGCCTGTACAAAGGAAAAACGCCCCCGGCAGCGGGGGCGGATGCACTATAGCAGACGGACGGGCCGGCGCGGCACGCGGCCGCGCCCGATCACAGCGCCAGCGCGCCGGTCAGGTCGCCCGGCGGCTGCGCGCCGCGTTCGCGGAAGGCCTGGTTGCGCAGCTTGACGCCCTCCAGCTCCGGCAGGCCGTGCAGGCGGCTGATGAAGCGGATGATGGAGGTGGTGTCGTAGAAGGTGTGGTCGACATGGCCTTTCTTGGCGAATGGCGACACCACGATGGCCGGAATGCGGCTGCCCGGGCCCCAGCGGTCGCCCTTGGGCGGGGCCACGTGGTCCCACCAGCCGCCGTTTTCGTCGTGGGTGATGATGACCACCATGTTTTTCCACTGCGGGCCGCTCATCAGGTGCTGCAGCACATTGGCCACGTGGCGGTCGCCGCTTTCCACGTCGGAATAGCCGGCGTGCATGTTCAGGTTGCCCTGCGGTTTGTAGAAAGTCACCGCCGGCAGCTTGCCGGCCACGGCGTCGGCGAGGAAGCGGTTGCTGATCGGGCTGTCGCCCAGGCCGCCGTCGCGCAGGTGCTTCTCGCGGGCCTGGGTGCCGGGCGCGAAGTTCTTGAAGTAGTTGAACGGCTGGTGGTGATACTGGAAGTTAGGGATATCCGGTCCGCCCTTGCCTTCCAGCGCGGCTTGCCAGCCGCCGCCGTACCAGGCCCAGCTGACGCCCTTGCGCGACAGCAGGTCGCCGATGGTGTCGTAGGTTTGCGGCGGCAGGGTGTTGGCGTCGGCCGGGTCGGCGTAGCGCTTGTCGCCGCCTTCGGCCGGTTTGATGTAGCTGGGCTGGAATGGCGGCGCCATGGTGTTGACCGCGTAGCCGTCCGGCGTGATGGCGCCGTTGTTGACGAACTTGGGCGGGCCGTCCATCGCCGAGGTGGCCTGCTTCACTTTCAGCTTGTAGCCCTGCGGGCCATCATCCAGCACGGCGATCTTCTTGGCCGCCGCGGTGTCCTTGGCATGGAAGTATTCCGGGGTGCGGGCCGAGATCAGGAACTGGTGGTTCAGGTAGGAACCGCCGAAGGCCGCCATGAAGAAGTTGTCGCACAGCGTGTATTGCTGGGCGATTTTCCATTGATTCAGGTTCTTGGCGGTTTCGCTGTAGTAGCCCATCACCAGCGCGCCGGAGTCGGCCCAGGCGACGAACTGGTCGTTCTTGCCGCCGTTGATCTGCATCTGGTTTTGGTAGAACAGATGCCACAGGTCGCGGGTGATCACGCCTTCCGGCAGCAGCTGGCCTTCGGCGTCCTTCAGCGGGAACGGGGCATTGGGCAGGTTCTGGATGGCGTTTTCGTCTATCAGATAGTACTTGCCGCCCACATTCTGGCCGCGCTGCACCAGGCCGCCCCAGATCTTGGGCAGCGTTTTCAGCGGCGTGCCGTCGCGGTCCAGCTGGGTACAAGCGGCGGCCGGGGCTTGCGCCAGCGGATATTTGACGCCGGGGAAGTTGCCGTAAAGGTTGTTGAAGCTGCGGTTTTCCAGATAGATCACCACCACGTTTTTCACATGCTGGCGCAGCTTGGCGTCGAGCGGGCCGTGGGCGGCCGGCGCGGCTTCCGCGCTTGCGCTGACTGCGGCAGGCAGCACGCTGGCGGCGCCGATGGCGGCCAGTCCTTCGAACAGGCGGCGGCGCGACGGGTCTTGGGGCTGGGTGGTTTCGGGAGCGGGTTTGAGCGGGTCGTGTTCCGACATGGCAGGGTCCTCTATCCTTGGCGATTGGAATGGGAAAGTGCCGACACTTTACTCCGCTTCAATGAACATCTGAAGGCGTTTAGGCGTTTTATATAAGCCACTCAGCTGCGGCGATGATGGGCGATCAGCCGCGCCAGCGCGCGCTTGACCTCGGGGTTGCCGAT